>JAQWJV010000007.1 GCA_029248185.1 Flavobacteriaceae bacterium
CTTACAGATTCTGAGGTAAAAAAATATGACATTTATTTATTGCTTTTTAGGAAGGATTTAAACAGTTGTTTAAAAAAAGCAACTCTGGTTTAGCATTTTTTTTTCGAGGTTTGCAATCAGTCAAATCCTTCCTCGTTTAACGGCACAAATTTACACTTTTTTTTAAAAAAAAAAATATTTTTGAAAAAAATAGCCTGTATTTTTGAATCCTTCGACTTTTTTATTCTCAAAAAACCCTATTTTGCAGTATCTAAATTTAAGAGAATATGCACATTGCTATTGCTGGAAATATTGGCGCTGGAAAAACAAGTTTGACAGAACTTCTCGCAAAACACTATGGTTGGGAAGCCCATTTTGAAGATGTTATTGACAATCCTTATTTGGATGATTTTTACAATCATATGGAACGGTGGTCTTTCAACCTTCAAATTTATTTTTTAAAAAGTAGGTTTGAGCAATTGCTTTCTTTTAGAACCCATAAAAAAACAATCATTCAGGATCGAACCATATATGAAGATGCGCATATTTTTGCACCGAACCTGAACGCAATGGGGCTGATGAATCAACGTGATTTCAAAAACTATAAAGGTATTTTTGACTTGATGGAATCCCTCATAGAAGGGCCTGATGTGTTGATTTATCTTCGGTCTTCTATTCCTAATCTGGTGAATAAAATTCATAAGCGAGGACGAGACTACGAAAACTCAATTAGTATTGATTATTTGAGTCGTCTCAACGAACGCTACGAGGCATGGATCAGTACCTATGATCCCAAAAAACTCATTATTATTGATGTGGACTCCCTAGACTTTGTAGACAACCAAGAGGATTTATCTAAAGTGATTCACATCATTGATGAAAAATTAAAATAAAAGGCATAAAAAAAGCGGCTCTAAAGAGCCGCTTTTTTTATATCATTGAAAAATATTATTCCAAAATCTGAACGATTTCAGACGTTGTTTCTTCTGAAGATTCCCCTTGTTTTCCAACAATAGAAACTTCGACAGTACTCTTTTGTTCTTCCTTTACAGCCTCTTGAGTTTCTTTTAAATCTGCTGCTGCGGGAACCACTAATTCAGTCGTCACTTCCTTTTCGATTGTATCGTTAACATAGTTTGCAACTGCATCGCTGTTCATGGCGATACTGGGAGCAATCACTAAGGCTACCACTGACATCAATTTCAATAAAATATTCAGTGAGGGTCCAGACGTGTCTTTGAAAGGGTCTCCAACGGTATCACCAACTACTGCTGCTTTGTGTGCATCAGATCCTTTTCTACCGTCCGATTCGATCATTTTTTTAGCATTATCCCAGGCTCCTCCTGCATTGGATTGGAAGATTGCCATAAGAACACCACACGTGGTAACACCTGCTAAAAGACCTCCAAGCATTTCTGCGCCACCAATAAACCCAATGGCTACAGGTACAGCAATTGCTAATAAACCCGGCAATACCATTTCTTTAATAGAAGCTGTAGTTGAAATTTCAACACATTTTTGGTAATCCGCTTTTCCATCCGCAGCATCAAAAATCGTACGGTCTTTATCTGAAGCTTTTGTCATATCTGAATCATACTTTCGCATAACCTCTAGGGCAGCTTTCAATTCAGGAATGTTTTTAAACTGTCTTCTTACTTCTTCAATCATGGCCATGGCTGCTCTCCCTACGGCATTCATTGACAAAGCAGAAAAAACGAAAGGCAACATACCCCCCACAAGTAAACCGGCCATAATTCGAGGTTTTGAAACATCAATACTGCTTACATTTGCCACCTGCATAAAAGCAGAAAATAAAGCCAATGCGGTCAAGGCAGCAGAAGCGATGGCAAATCCTTTACCTATGGCAGCAGTTGTATTTCCTACAGCGTCCAAGGTATCGGTACGCTCTCTGACCTCACTTGGTAATTCAGCCATTTCAGCAATTCCTCCCGCGTTATCAGAAATAGGTCCATAAGCATCAACGGCTAATTGGATTCCTGTGTTAGCCAACATCCCTACGGCAGCAATGGCAATTCCATAAAGTCCTGCAAAATGATGTGACACTAAAATTGCTGCAGCAATTAAAAGAATGGGAATCATGGTAGACATCATTCCTACACCCAATCCTGCAATGATATTTGTCGCAGCTCCTGTTTCAGACTGATCTACGATAGATTGTACTGGTTTGGTTCCTGTACCCGTGTAATATTCGGTGATTTTTCCAACACCTAAACCAGCAACTAAACCTGCTATGGTCGCCCAGAAAATACCCATTGCTCCGAAAGGTAAACCGTCAACAGACTCGGGGATCATGGTATTGATAATAAAATAAGAAGCCACAACCATCAGGCCTGCAGATCCAAATTCACCAATATTTAAAGCACTTTGAGGGTTTCCTCCTTCTTTCACTCGTACAAAGAAGGTTCCGATAATCGACATGATAATCCCTACCGCTGCCAGTACTAAAGGAAGATAAACCGCTCCTAATCCCGCAAAATCAGGGGTGATAATAAAGGCTCCTAAAACCATGGTTCCTATGATAGAACCTACATAAGATTCGAATAAATCTGCTCCCATTCCGGCAACGTCTCCAACGTTATCTCCTACATTATCTGCAATTGTTGCAGGGTTTAAAGGGTGATCTTCTGGAATTCCAGCTTCAACTTTCCCAACTAAATCGGCACCTACGTCGGCAGCTTTAGTGTAAATTCCTCCTCCTACTCTTGCAAATAAGGCGATGGAAGAAGCTCCCATAGAAAAACCTGTTAATACGTTTAATACCATGGAAAGGTTTTCCGCTCCTGGCCATATGTTTTGGTAGATTGCAAAAAGACTGCTGAGTCCTAAGACACCCAAACCCACAACTCCTAAGCCCATAACGGCACCTCCTGCAAAAGCTACTTCTAAAGCTCTTCCTAGCGAAGTTCTGGCTGCTTGAGTTGTTCTTACGTTGGCTTTAGTTGCCACTCGCATTCCGATAAATCCTGCAAGCGCTGAACAGATGGCACCCACAATAAAGGATATCGCAACCATCCCGTTAGATCCTTCTTCGTTGCTTCCTTTAAAAAATAAAAGAATGGCTACCGCAGCAACAAATATTGCTAAGATTTTGTATTCTGCTTTAAGAAATGACATTGCACCGTCTGCAATATTTTTAGCAATTCTTGCCATTTTCTCACCTCCAACTTCTTGTTTGGCAACCCAATTGTTCTTTAAAAAGACAAATAGTAGAGCCAAAATTCCGAAGGCAGGTAAAAGTTTTATGATTAATTCCATGTTTAAATTGTTGTTTGAAAAGTGTGGTAAAAATAGTAAAACAAACTAGAATACAAAACCCCGATTGAGGAAGTTGAGAATTGCGCATTGAAACTCCGTATTTGTGCTACTAGCTTGAATTATTTTAATGATACATTACGCGTTTTACACCCTTGATGACGTCCTGATAATCTGGCAACCATTCTTTTAAAAGAACAGGAGAATAGGGTGCAGGGGTATCTGCGGTGTTTATTTTTTCAACAGGTGCATCCAAATAATCAAAAATTTGATTTTGTACTTGATAGCTTATGTCAGTAGAAATATTTCCAAAAGGCCAAGATTCTTCAAGAATAACAAGGCGATTTGTTTTTTTAACTGACTCGAAAATGGTGTCGTAATCCAAAGGACGGATCGTTCTTAAATCAATTACTTCACAATCGATTCCCTCTTTTGCTAATTCTTCAGCGGCATGTATAGCTTCTTTTAAAATTTTTCCAAAAGACACTAAGGTTACATCTTTTCCTGGGCGCTTAATTTCAGCTACTCCAATAGGAAGGGTAAATTCTCCTTCGGGGACTTCTCCTTTATCTCCATACATCTGTTCCGACTCCATGAAAATAACGGGATCATCGTCTCGGATGGCCGATTTCAGCAAACCTTTGGCATCATAAGGGTTGGAAGGTACAATTACTTTGAGGCCTGGACAGTTGGCATACCAACTTTCAAAAGCTTGAGAATGTGTAGCCGCAAGCTGCCCAGCAGAACCCGTAGGTCCTCTAAAGACAATGGGACAAGGAAATTGTCCCCCTGACATTTGACGAATTTTAGCTGCATTATTGATGATTTGATCAATACCAACTAAAGCAAAGTTAAAGGTCATAAATTCAATAATCGGACGATTACCTGTCATCGTTGAACCGACACCGATCCCAGAGAATCCTAATTCTGAGATGGGTGTATCAATGACGCGTTTGGCACCAAACTCATCCAACATTCCTTTGGAAGCTTTGTAGGCTCCATTGTATTCAGCCACTTCCTCTCCCATCAGGTAGATGGATTCATCTCTTCGCATTTCTTCGCTCATTGCCTCGGCAATGGCTTGTCTAAATTGTATGGTCTTCATTTATAATATTCATTCAGCCGCAAATTTAATCAATAATTATCTATTTACTTTACTCAATAAAGAACGAAAATGTACGTTTGTAAAAATACACCCCCAAAAAGTTGAATTTTTTGATATTTTTGAAATAAAATTATGAAGTTGATCCAAATGACGGTTAAGGGAATTTCCTACAGTGAAACGCAAACAGGCGCTTACGCACTGATTTTGAGTGAAAATGAAGGAAACAGAAAACTCCCAGTGATTATTGGTGGTTTTGAGGCGCAATCTATTGCCATTGCTTTAGAACAAGAAATTAAACCTACACGTCCATTAACACACGATTTATTCAAAAGTTTTGCAGATCGATTTTCTATTTATATCAAGCAAGTAATTATCCACAAACTTGTGGATGGTGTTTTTTATGCCAGTATCATTTGTGAGCACGATAAGATAGAAGAAATCATAGATTCGCGAACTTCGGATGCAATTGCATTAGCCTTGCGCTACAAAGCCCCCATTTTTATTTATGATTCGATACTGAAAAAAGCGGGATTTACAGCAGCTGTATCATCACGAGAAAAGAAACTTTCTGAGGACAATTGGATTCAAAATTTCATGACAGAACAAAGTGAAAAAAGTGATCTTCCTGAGAACCTAAAAGACCTTTCACTGTCAAAATTAAGAACTTTACTTGCCAAGTTGGTTGCACAAGAAAATTATGAAAAAGCCGTTCGGGTTCGAGATGAAATATCCAAGCGAAAAAGCTAGGTTCCCCAATTGTTAATTTTTTTTTAATAACCTTTCCTCACCAAAAGCGGTTTACTATATCAAATGCTTCTATTTTTGAAAAAATAGATACAAGTGAAGCAATATTTAGATTTGGTGAATCACATACTCACCCAAGGAACTGAAAAAACAGATCGAACAGGAACAGGAACGAAAAGTGTCTTTGGCTACCAAATGCGTTTTGATCTCTCCAAGGGTTTTCCTCTGGTTACCACTAAAAAAATTCATGTCAAATCTGTAGTCCATGAGTTACTTTGGTTTTTGAAAGGAGATACCAATATTGATTACCTTCAAGAAAACGGAGTCCGTATTTGGAATGAATGGGCTGACAAAAAAGGAAATCTTGGCCCTGTATATGGCCACCAATGGCGTAATTGGAACAGCGAAGGAATTGATCAAATTCAAGAAGTAATCCAAACCCTTAAAACGAATCCAGACAGCAGAAGAATGTTGGTTTCTGCTTGGAATCCAAGTGTCATGCCCGATACTAAAGTCTCGTTTGCAGAAAATGTGGCCAATAACAAAGCTGCCCTTCCCCCATGCCATGCCTTTTTTCAATTTTATGTTGCTGATGGAAAATTGTCTTGTCAACTGTATCAACGAAGTGCCGATGTCTTTTTAGGAGTTCCTTTCAATATTGCTTCTTATGCACTATTGACATTAATGGTTGCTCAGGTTTGTGGGTATGAAGCGGGAGACTTTATCCATTCTTTTGGAGATGTACATATTTATTCAAATCATGTAGAACAAGTAAATGAGCAGCTTTCCAGAACACCCAAGCCTTTGCCAGAAATGCGATTGAACCCTGCCATTAAAAATATTTTTGACTTTACCTATGATGACTTTGAACTCATCAATTATGATCCTTACCCCTTAATAAAAGGAAAAGTGGCTATATAGTATTTGCTGGTAAATGAAGAACATTTAGTAGTCGGTCGAGTTCACTCATCTGATTGTAATAATGAAAAGACACACGTACTCCTTTTCCCCTTAAAGCACATTGAATGTTGTTTTTAAGAAGTGAATGATATAATTTTTCTCCCCCTTTGAGACTAAAGATACTACTGTGGGATTTTCTTTTACTAACCCAGGATTCTATACAGTTAAGTTCCACCAGCTTGAGTTTCACACCTTCTGCCAATTCTTGTTTGTACTCCATTAAGGCAGGAAAATCATTTTGTTTCAAGTCCTCAATGGCAAAACGTAAACTTGCAGTGGCAAGGATATTAAAATGTCCTGAAAAAATACGATTGTAGATAACCTCAGGGGTTGAATTGGCTCTTTTATAATAATTGTCAGAAGTCAATAAAACTCCATTTCCAAATCCTGCCATGAGCCATTTGTATCCGCTTCCCACGACCACATCAAAAGGCGAAGTGGAAAAATGAAAAGGATGAGCACCTAAAAACTGTGTCCCATCCCCGATAATTAACAGTTTTGGAAATTGTTGCTTTAACTCTTTTAAAAAATCAACATCAATAAGCATACCTGAAGTATACTGTATAATACTCAAGCCCAAAACATCAATTTGATCCGCCTCTATTCTGGCTTTAATCGCTTGTTCAACCTCTAGCTGTTGGGCAACAGTCGTTATTGTAAAACCCTGCTCTGAAAAAGCATCACATAAGGAAGGGTAATCTTCTTCTAACAACAATACCTTCAAACTTTTGGGTAAAAGCGTTAAAGCTTGTCGAATTCCAAAAGAAAAATTAGGAACCACAAAACTATACTTAGAAGAAGCACCAAAGAAATCAGCGATTACTTCATGCGTCTCGTCCAGGATTTCGTAAGCTTTTACCTTATACTCACCTCCTTTGTGAACAAAATTCTGGTCCTGTTCCTGTCTGAATTTTGCTAGTGCAGTACTCATTGGACCTACATAAGCAGTATTTAAATAGGTGCAGTTTGTTAATAATGGTAGAGATTCTGAATACATATAATGTTTAAGAAAGTGTATTTTTGTGAGCAAATTTACTCTTTTAAAGAAATGAATGAATTAGAATTTCAAAAAGATATTACCTTAATTGCTGCCGCATCCGATAACCACGCGCTAGGAAAAGACAATCAGTTGATATGGCATATTTCAGATGATCTGAAGCGATTTAAATGCCTAACCAGTGGTCATGCTATAATTATGGGGCGAAAAACATTTGAGTCAATGCCCAAAGCACTTCCTAATCGGAAAAATATAATCTTAACGCGGAATCGCTCCTATCAAGCTTTGGATGCCTTTGTAGCACACACGATTGAAGAGGCATTGAGTTTAGCCGCAGATGATCCACAACCCTTCATCATTGGAGGGGGTGAAATCTATTCGCTTTTTCTTCCCCTAGCAGACACCCTAGAACTCACCCGTGTTCATGGTCATTTTGAGGCAGATGCTTTTTTTCCTAAAATTGATCCTCAAAATTGGAAACTAGTCGCAGAAGAGAAACATGCTGCAAGTCAAGACCAAGATTTTTCTTATTCCTATTTAACATATAAAAAACAAGCCCAATGAACGCTTTTGTATTTCCTGGTCAAGGAGCTCAATTTCCCGGTATGGGAAAAGATCTATTCGAAACGAATAGCACTGCAAAAAAACGCTTTGAACAAGCCAACAGCCTCTTAGGTTTTAACATTACTGAAATCATGTTTGGGGAGGATGCCGAAGCCCTAAAGGAGACTCGAGTGACACAACCCGCCATTTTTCTGCACTCTACAATTTTGAGTGAAGTCATGGGCGAGCGTTTTGCTCCGCAAATGGTGGCTGGACACTCACTAGGAGAGTTTTCTGCACTCGTAGCAACGGGAGTATTGTCTTTTGAAAACGGATTGCAATTGGTTCAGGAACGTGCCCTTGCGATGCAAGCTGCCTGTGATGAGACTCCAGGAACTATGGCTGCAATCTTGGGACTAGAAGATGAACTGGTCGAGTCTATTTGTGAAAAAACACCGGGAATTGTGATCGCCGCCAATTATAATTGTCCTGGCCAATTGGTTATTTCTGGAGCTCAAGAAGCTGTTGAAAATGCTTGTGTTGCTTTTACAGAAGCAGGAGCCAGAAGAGCTCTACTTCTTCCCGTAGGAGGTGCTTTTCACTCTCCCTTAATGGAACCTGTCAAAACACGTTTGGCTAAAGCCATTGAGAATTCAAATTTTAGTGAGCCTAGCTGTCCCGTCTATCAAAATGTAACTGCAATAGGCACATCGGATCCAGAGCGCATAAAATCTAATTTGGTAGCTCAACTTACTGCACCTGTTCGTTGGACCCAAAGTGTTCAACAAATGATCGCTGACGGTGCTACTCATTTTACAGAAGTGGGACCCGGAAAAGTATTACAAGGTTTGGTTAGAAAAATTGACCGAAAGATGGAAACAGCCTCGGGAGCCTAATTTCTTATTTCGTTTGAATTTAAAAAGGAAAGCACTTTTTCTGATATAAATTCTATTTGATCCAATATTAACTCCGAATGCATGGGGAGAGAAATCACCTCTTTAACCAGTTGATTCGTCACTGGAAAATCAGCTTCATTCGCCTTAGGATCGGCATAAGCTTTTTGTCGATGCAAAGGAACAGGGTAATACACTCCACATGGAATTTCATGATCATTGAGGTAGTTAACTAAAGCATCCCGGTCAGCATTTATTATCCTTAAAGTGTATTGATGAAACACATGAGAATCACAATCCGCCTCGCGATATGGTGTAATAATATTGGGATGGTTTGAAAGCAATTGAGTGTAGCGAGTCGCTGCTTCTTTTCTTCTTTCATTATAAAAATCCAAATATTTAAGCTTAACTTTTAATATAGCTGCTTGCATAGAATCCAAACGAGAGTTTACCCCAACAACATCATGATAGTAACGTTTATACATCCCATGATTTACTATTCCCCGAATAAAATGGGCTAAGTCGTCATCATTGGTAAATATAGCTCCCCCATCACCATAGGCGCCTAAATTTTTTGATGGGAAAAAAGAAGTTGCTGCGATATGCCCTAAGGTTCCAGTCATCATTTTCTCCCCTTTTTTATTGGCATAACGTGCACCAATACCCTGTGCATTATCTTCAACTACATAAAGATTATGTTTTGCAGCAATCGAATTAATGGTATCCATATCGGCAGCTTGACCAAACAAATGAACGGGTATAATAGCCTTTGTTTTAGGAGTAATTGCAGCCTCTATTCGAGTGGGGTCTAAATTGAAAGTTTGGGAATCAACATCAATCAAAACGGGTTTTAATTGCAATAAGGAAATTACTTCTACCGTTGCAGCAAAAGTAAAATCTGCCGTAATCACTTCATCCCCAGGCTGAAGTTTGAGGCCCATCAAAGCAATTTGTAAAGCATCCGTTCCATTAGCGCAGGGAATCACATGTTTTACTCCTAGATATTTTTCTAATTCTACTTGAAATTCTTTTACTGCGGGTCCATTTATAAAGGAAGTCGTTTCCAAAACTTTTTGTAATTCCGTTTGAACCTCATCTTGTATAAAGTTATACTGACTTTTCAAGTCAACCATTTGAATTTTTCTCATCAGAAACGTGACAGTTTTATGCAAATATAAGCAGGATTCCATTGGCTTAAACTATGGAATGAAAAGGTTCCCATATTTTTTATGATCTAATTGTCTTTTAACTTTTTTTATACAAACCCAAAAAAAATAAACCCCTCAGATTTTTTTCTTTTAAAACCCAGTGAGAAGCGGCTTAAGTTTATGTTTTGAGAATGAGTAGGGCTTAAAAGACACGCTAATAAAATATTTTTCAACTCCTCCCTCATTTTTAACTTCTTTAAAAAGGAAAGGAGTATCCCAATTGAGATTCCTTTATGTATTTTTGAGTTAGATTATGGAAATTTCATTATTGAGGATTAACACCTAGCGGGCATGGCTCACCAATTTTTAAAAATGAAACTCCTGTTTGAAAATGATTTTTTAATGATTTAAAAATGGAAATAGATTTTGTAGTTACCTGGGTTGATATGGATGACCCGATTTGGAAAGATGAATTTTCTCGATATTCAGGAAAAATTGACAACTCCGTCAATGAATTGTCCGAGGCCCGCTTTCGAGATCATGGGTTTTTAAAGTACTGGTTTCGGGGGGTTGAAGAATTTGCACCTTGGGTTAGAAAGATTCATTTTGTGACCTCAGGACAAAAACCAAAATGGCTTAATGTTGATCATCCCAAATTAAATTTAGTAAGCCATAAAGATTACATTCCAAAGCAGTATTTGCCTGTTTTTAATTCCAACTTAATTGAAATCTACATGCATAAAATTCCTGATTTAACGGAACAATTTGTGTATTTTAATGATGATTTCTTCATTATAAATCACCTCTCCCCAAAACGCTTTTTTGAGAATGGTCTTCCCAAAGACATTGCTGCTTTTAGGAAAAATACAGGTATATCTCAGTTCGAAAAAATGCTTAAAAACAACATCCGCCTAATTAATAAACATTTTGACAAACGAGAGGTTTTTAAAAAAGATGCTTGGAAATGGTATGAGCCGTCTTATGGAAGTAGAGGCAGACTAAATTATTTGTTGAAATATTACAATAAATTTATCACATTACGCACACCGCATAATGCACAACCTTTTTTAAAAAGTACTTTTGAGGAGGTTTGGAAGCATTGTGAAAAAGAACTGACAGCAATGTCAGTCCATCGTTTTCGCAACAACAAAGACTATACTCCTGAGTTGTTTAAAACTTGGCAAATATGTAGTTCCAATTTCATTCCATACAACACCTATCAAGACACAAAAATGTTTCCGCTCATGATTAAGTCCAAAAAAGCAATCAGAGCTATTCGGGAACAATCCTATTCTTTGGTTTGTTTAAATGACAATGTTCATATTAGAAACTACCAAAAAACAATGGAAAGCCTAAAAGAATCCTTTGAAGCTATTTTACCAGAAAAATCTAGTTTTGAGTTGTAAAATAAAAATGGAAAAAGAATTCTTAGTCTTTTTCAAATACCGATTTAACAGGATATAATTTTTTTAAGAACGGTTCAATATGCGCCCGATGCGCATCTGTAGCATGTTCGGTGTCGTTTAGACAAAAAAGTTTAGGGTTATATTTAGTAATGTATTTTTGATAATCGGTTTTATGTACCCTTATTCGACAAGATTCTTTACGATCAACATAGGTCAAAATTCCACGTTTTCTAGTAATCGCATAATAATTTATTAGTATTCGATGAATATCCGATGCCTGTCTAAAACGATTGAGAAAAACGGCTTCTAATTCTTGCTTGAAAACATCTTCAATAACAGCCTTATAATCGCTTTTCAAACAGGCATCTATATTATGATGAGGAATAATGGGATAAAATAGGTCAAATTTTTTCTTAAATAATTTGTACGCATTTTCAATCGCTAATCGATAATTATTAATGGGAATATTAAGGGCTTTTTTAAATTGGATTTGATATCGAATCAAGGGGTCATATTTCATTCGCATCAGAGGAATTCCCTCCTTAAAAAAAAACGAAGGCTCTAAATCAGCATGGATAAAGGTATCATCATTAGCAAAAAGAAAATGTTCTGATAAGTCTGGGATTTTATACACAAAATACTCCATGAGACTGGAGTTAAAGGTGGGTAATATTTCCTTTGGAATAATCTCAGTATGATTAACGATTTCAATTTTTGGATGACTTGTATCTAAAAAAACTGGGGTTTGATGATCGGTAACAATAAATATTTTCCTAATCCATGGAAGGTGTTTTTCAACTGATCTCAGGGAGTATTTCAACTCTTGATTGTTTTGATAACGCCCTGTGGTATTCATTTTTTTGTCCATATAAAGCTGCTTTTTCTTCAGCCAGTTTGGATCACTTCCATCAACCCATAGATATACCAAATCAATTTTCATTTTCATCTAAAAAAACGCTGTAAATTATTCTTCTTTTGTTTTACTTTTCAACCCCAAGTTTTAGTATTTCGCTAAGATACGGATTTGATTCTGCCTTTAAACTAAGTTTTTACTGAGTAAAAATATTTGATTAGGAATTGTATATTTGATAAAAATAAACTTGTAAAATTATGCGCCAATTATCGCTATTAGTAATCATCTTAAGCTGCCAATTAGGGTTTACTCAAGAAAAGACTCCCAATATCATCCTTATGATAGGAGATGGAATGGGATTAACCCAAATCAGCTCAGGAATGTATGCCAATAATAACAGCACAGCATTGGAGGGTTTTGAGTTTATTGGTCTTTCAAAAACGTATGCCTCAAATCAATTGATTACTGACTCTGCTGCAAGTGGAACTGCAATGGCAACAGGAGTCAAAACGTACAATGGAGCCATTGGAATTGACCCTCAAAAGAGACCTCAGAAGAGTATTTTGCAATATTGCCAAGAGAAAGGATATTCAACTGCCTTGTTGGCTACTTCGAGTATAGTTCATGCAACTCCTGCTTCATTTTATGCCCATGTCAAATCAAGAAATCAATACGAAGATATTGCCCTTCAATTGAGTGAAGACCGTGTTGATTTATTTATTGGTGGGGGTAGAAAGCATTTCAACAAAAGAAAAGATAAAAGAGACTTAATTCAAGAGATGACATCCTATGAATTTGTGAATAGTCTTAAACAGCTTAAATCCAGTGATGCTCAGAAAATAGGTTATTTAACCTATTCCGATGAACCACCTAAAAAATTAGAGGGAAGAAAACCGGCTTTAGAAGATATGGCTGTTGCCAGTATTGAGAAGATGGAATCTCTTGGAAAACCATTTTTCATGATGATTGAAGGTTCTCAAATTGATTGGGGGGGTCACGCTAATGAAATGCAGTATGTATTAACTGAATTCAAAGAATTTAATACCACTATAGCACGTGTTTTGGAGTATGCAAAAGCAGATGGAAATACACTCGTGATTGTTACGGCTGATCACGAAACAGGAGGACTGGCCTTAACTGGAGGAAACCTAAAAAAGAGTTTGGCTAGAGGTTCATTTAACACAGAAGGTCATACCGCAACGATGGTTCCTGTTTTTAGTTATGGACCCACTGCAAAGGCTTTTAGTGGGATCTATGAAAACACTGCCATTTTTAATAAAATGCTAGAAACACTAACGAAATAGTTCTTTATTTCGTTCTTGATTCTTCTACAATTGATTTTTGAAATTTTGTGTCATCCTCCAAAACTTCATAAAAACTTTCCATGAAGTCAAACATGTTTTTAAATTCATCAGGATCAGTAAATTCTGATTCATAGGAAGCCACCATACTCATCAGCTTTGTTTTTTTGCTTAAAAACTGTTGTCTTACTTCATCAAAAAATTTCTGCTCTCTTTCGAAACCTCTATACTTTCGATCTTGAACCGAATTGATTCCCAAGGTAGTGTTTACCGTTGCATAACTTGGATTAACCCAACCTGTCATATCAAAGTCATAAGGCAAAGGGATGATTTGACTATCGACATAAAGGAGTTTCCCATTGTGTTGATAAGCTACCGAAAAATCTGTATTTCCCAACAAGAATTGAAAAAATGCATTTTGAACAGAAGTCAAATGTTGCATTGCCATGGGATGAACAAAACGTTCAAAAACCTTGCCCTCATGACGTTGCGCCACTCGCTTATCATCTTCAATTAAAAATCCTTTTAATTCAAATTTCTTTTCCTTTTTTCCTTTAGGCTCTGTAAAATCGATATTAACTCGACGTGTTTTAAAATGATAGGGTGAGATTTGCTCGTAAATCTTGTAAGCCAGAAATTCTTGAAGAATATTATCATTCTTTTCAGATTCTAATTTACAAGGCAATACAAGCTTCATCGTTTTATTTCCATCAAAAATTGTCCCGGTATACTGCTTCTTTTTAATTTTCATTTTAACAGGAGGAAAATAACATTGACTCCTCCTAAAATTACCTCTAGCCCTCAGATTAACCTCAATTGAAGCCCATTTGTCATTGTGTAGATACTCAAGATTCGTATCAATAAAAGTTGAGTCATTCGTTTTGCGATTCATGTCCTTGTTTGAATAACTCAATTTAATTTCTAAAGGAGTCTGATCCAAAAAAAGTGCATCTGACTTTAACTCTATTTGAGCAATTCCAGCAAATGATACAAATAAAATGAACGTTAGGATTCCTTGGTTCTTCATAATATAGTTAATAAATTTACCCAAATGTAATAATTAAATGCTTATGTCAAGATATCTCATCATTATCAATCATCGTACGTTATTGACTTTGATACTTTCGATTTTAATGCCCTTATTGGCATATTATTTTGAAGTGATTTATAATATTGACCTCACCCTATTAAGTATTGCAATCATTTTTCCTCTGGTTTTTACGATCAGAGGTGCCTTTAGAAGAAGAGAAAAGGCTTTAGAACATCTGAGTCGTTTTCGAGCAAGTTTGAAAACCGTGATTAATATCTTTCAAAGTAGTGCCAAGATTCCTCAAGAAGAAAAAGATCAAGCTACTGTTATTTTACATGCTGTTAGTGACAACTTATTTGATCATTTAAAAACTAAAGAAGAAAATTTTGTTTCCTTCGATCAGAGCGTAGAAGAATTTTATTCTTTTCTAGTTGAAAAAAGCGCCTTAATCGGCAATGGAGCTCGAGAAAAAACATTACGTTTTTTTAAAGATTCCGTGGAAAGTGCGGATAACTTAATTGCAATACATTCACACAGAACTCCTGTGAGCTTGAAAGCCTATTGTTTGATCTTTATCTATATTTTTCCCATAATCTACACCCCAACCATTATTAATAAAATTGGTTTCGAAAACCCAAATTGGCTAACATTCTTTATTGTCATTTTGAGTGAGTTTATTCTAATATCCCTCTACAACATTCAAGATCAAATGGAATATCCTTTTGATGACGAAGGATTGGATGATATTAAATTCAAAATTTTTAGAGTCAATCGAAAATAATTTTTAATCGTTCCACATTATTGTATCTTGGTTTAAAATACAATGAAGTCTTGTGAAACAACTCACTTTAAAAACGCAAGCCTATGAGTTTTTATCCATCCATCAATTCACGATGGGAAGATTCCGATTTAAACACTGTGTTTATTCAAAGGAATTGATACCAATCTAACCTAATAAGGCTTGTTGTTGATGAAGATGAAATCAATAAATAGAACAATAAAAAACCTTGGTTTTATGAAAAAAATACTTCTGTGGAGTTATGTCCTTTTGATGATGAGTTGTACAACTTCATCTTCACCAAAAAATCAATTAAATCTCCTCATTGAACGGTATCAAAATTACAGTGAAGAGCGTACCGAAAAAACACCTCTTGGCGATTATCGAGAATCACGGTTTGAAAAATATGCCACCTTTTGTGATTCATTACAAACTGAACTTGAAGCTATTTCTCTCGCTGACTTAGACGAGGATGATCAACTTTCATATGAACTGTTACGTTTCAAACTCAACGAAACAGCAGTACAATACAAATTCAAAACCCATTGGAATCCTATCCTTTCTGATGCTGGATTTCACTCTAGTTTGACTTATCGTGTTCGTCCAATTACCAGTAAAAAAGCTGCACTGGATTATTTAAACCTATTAAAAGCAATTCCTACTTTTATAGACCAACAAACTGAATTGATTTCCAAGGGATTGGATGCAGGAATGGGACAACCCTTGATAATTTTTGATGGATATGCCTCAACCTATGAGCAACATATTACAAAAACTGCTGAAGCAAACTTTTATTATTCCCCTTTTTTAAAGCTACCCAATCCGATTTCTTCTGCTGAAAAAGATTCGCTTCGTCAAGCTGCAAAAGAACTCATCATTGAATTGGTTGTTCCGTCATTTAAAAAAGTAAAAATCTTTTTTGAAGAAACATATTATCCAAAAACAAGAACTTCAATTGGTGTTTCTGAAATCCCAAACGGGAAAGCGTTTTATCAAAGTCGAATTGACTTTTATACCACTTTAAAAATGACCCCAGAAAGTATTCACAAAAAGGGTCTTGAAGAGGTTGCACGAATAAAAAAACAAATGGAATCGATTATCGAAGAAGTTCAATTTAACGGTTCCTTCAGTGATTTCATTCAATATTTGAGAACTCATCCCAAGTTTTATGCTAAAACCCCTGATGAACTTTTAGCCCATGCTCGAAACATTGCAAAAAAATTAGATGAACAATTGCCCCGATTTTTTAAAACCCTCCCCAGAAAACCCTATGGAGTGGCTCCGGTTCCAGATGCCATAGCACCCAAATACACAAGTGGTCGCTATGTGGGAACAACTCCTGAGAGTACCGACCCTGGATACTATTGGGTAAACACCTACAATTTACCCAGTAGACCGCTATATGCGATCCCCTCACTTACGGCACATGAGGCTGTCCCTGGGCACCATCTTCAAGGATCGTTAAACAATGAACTTCCAGAGAGCGTACCTCAATTTAGACGCAATTTATACCTTTCAGCTTATGGAGAAGGCTGGGGTTTATACACAGAATATTTGGCCAATGAAATGGGAATATACACCACCCCCTATGAACATTTTGGAAAACTCACCTATGAAATGTGGAGAGCCTGCCGATTGGTCGTTGACACAGGCATCCACGCTTTTGGATGGACTCGTGAAGAAGCAGTCAACTTTATGGCAAAAAATACAGCCCTGTCCCTTCATGAAGTCAATACTGAAATCGACCGCTACATTTCATGGCCTGGACAAGCATTATCCTATAAAATTGGAGAACTTAAAATTCGTGAATTGAGAGAAAAAGCCGAAAATGAGCTGGGGAATCTTTTTGATATCCGTGAATTTCATGAAGTCATCTTAGAAAAAGGAACGGTGACGCTTCCCCTTCTAGAAAAAAGAATCTTAAACTATATTCAATCTAAAAAATAATACATGAAAGAAGAAAAAATACACATTTTTAGAAAATCAAAGGGTCAAATTGTAATCGATGGGCCGGTTAAACTCACTGATGAGGAAGGAAATGAAATTCCCCATGGAGATCGTTTCACTCTTTGTGGCTGCGGAAAATCCCAGAAATTACCCTTCTGCGATGGTACACACAAAGGCACTTAAACCTTAAAAAAACAGTACCGTTTGATTGAGAAGTGAATAAAAAAGCCGAGATAAATATCTCGGCTTTTCGTTTTGTGCGGGTGAAGGGACTCGAACCCCCATGCCGCGAAGCACTAGATCCTAAGTCTAGCGTGTCTACCAATTTCACCACACCCGCTTTAGGGACGACAAATATAATTAAGTTTTCCAATAA
>JAQWJV010000008.1 GCA_029248185.1 Flavobacteriaceae bacterium
GATTTGATCATTTTCCTCTATCCAGTCTGTGTTGGGTTCCAGTACAATACTTTTGTTAAATTCAAAGCTGGCAGTATAGGATTTTTTAAAACGGTACCTTCCGTCAATACCGATAGTATGACCGTATCCGCCGTCTTTAAAAAGACGATTGGTAGTTAAAAAACTGATGTTTTTACCTTGATCATAGGTGCGTTGATATCTAAAGATATTTGAGTAGGAGGCTTTACCTTCTCCAAAATAGGAGCGATTTTCTCCAGCAATCAGATAAGGGGATGCTTCATCATAAGCAGTAAGCCAGTAGACTCGCTGTTTTTCTCCCTGACTGATGAGTTTGGTAGAGAGAAGGGGTTTGTTGATGGATCGAGTATAGACCGTATTGAGTCGTGTATCAATGATGTCATTGCCTTCATTAAAATAGGGACGCCTTTCACGAAAAAAGATGGCAAAAGTATTGTTCACACTAATTTGTGAAACATCTGCTTCTACTTGAGAAAAATCAGGATTAAGGGCATATTCCAAGGAAGTAATGTTATTGATGTCAAATAAACCACTCAGTCCAACCGTTCCTGTTGGTTTGCCATAACTTAGTTTATTGTTTTCTGCAGTTCCCTCTAGGCCTCCATAAACATAGGGTAGTAGGTTGACCCGATTTTTTGACTTTACATTTTCTAAGGTAATGACAGAGGTGGCTTGACAGGGTAAACAAGGATTATTTAGATCAATTGGGAAATTGATATTCTGACTTCGGTTGTTTTCTGTAAAAGTAGAACGGTAGAGTAATACTCTCCATTCCATTTTTGGAGCTTGTTTAAACTGTAGTACACTAAGGAATTTTAAGTTCAATATGATAGCTGTCATCGTGCTTGCTAGCCTTGGATTCGAAATTGATATCGTAGGTTATGTCATCATTTCCATTAGATAGTAATTTGACGTCCAATTGATTACCTTCAGGATTGGCTCCCAAACCGACCATGTAACGGCCATCGCCATAAGTGTCTATTCCAATAAAAACATTATCGTCTTGAAAACCTTCATCTCGATTTCGAATTGAAGAGCGTAAATTTTCCATGTCTGCATAAGCGATGAAGCCTACATATAAATCTGTTTTTGAATAGGTGATGAATACATCGGTTAAATGGGGGGATGGAATATTGTTTCCTGGATTAATTTCATATTTTATGCTGAAAGTTTCCGCCTCCTTCCATTCCTGGGGTGAAACTACTCCGTCAAAAGTAGGCAGGGTTTGTTGAGCGGATAATAGAAAAGAAAGAAAAGTGAACAAGATGAATGTAGGGGTTCGCATTGGGGTTTAGCTTTCCTTAATGACGCATTCAATTTAGTTTTGTTACACTTCCTTGTTTTTTTATAAAAAAATCCCCACTATAAAGTGAGGATTCATTATTTCAATAAGTGAAAAAGATTACACGGCCATCAAATCGCCCGCCATATTTTTTTGTGGCAATGTTGATTTTCCCATTAAAAAGGTATCTACTTGATGTGCAGCTTCGCGCCCTTCAGAGATCGCCCAAACAATTAAGGACTGTCCTCTGCGGCAATCACCTGCAGTAAAAATAGATGCTTTTTGGGTTTGGTAATTGTTTTCTCCTTTAATGTTTCCACGTGCATCAAAAGTCAAACCAAATTGTTCTGGGAGCGACTTTTCAGGTCCTGTAAATCCAAGAGCTAAAAGTGCTAGATCACAAGGCCATTGTTTTTCTGAACCTTCTTTTTCAATGAGTTGTGGACGTTCCCCAGGTATTTTTTTCCATTGTACTTCAACGGTTTTAAGACCAACGAGTTTCCCGTTTTTATCTCCAACAAATTCTTTAGTTAAAATACTCCATTCTCTATGACTTCCTTCTTCATGTGAAGAAGAAGTTTTGAGTTTGAAGGGCCAGTAAGGCCAAGGATGTTCTTCTGTTCTCCCTTCAGCGGGTTTGGGCATGAGCTCAAAGTTGGTTACACTTTTAGCACCATGACGGTTGGAAGTTCCTATGCAATCCGAACCGGTATCTCCTCCGCCAATGACAATTACATCGCGATCGGTAGCTAAAAATTGCGCTTCACGCTCATGTTGTCCATCAACAGCTTTGTTGTTGTGTGGCAAAAACTCCATGGCTTGAACTACGCCGTTTAAGTCTGATCCTGGTATAGGGAGCTCTCTTTTGAGCGTTGCACCTGTAGCAAGAACAACGGCATCAAACGCTTCTTCTAAAGCTTCTGCAGTGATGGTTTTTCCAATTTAAACATTACATTTAAACTCAATTCCTTCGGCGATCAGAACGTCTACTCTACGGTCGATTACGTTTTTTTCCATCTTAAAATCAGGAATACCATAACGCAATAATCCTCCAATTTTGTTGTCTCGTTCAAAAACGGTAACAGCATGCCCGGCACGGTTAAGTTGTTGTGCAGCTGCAAGCCCAGCAGGTCCTGAACCCACTACAGCAACTGTTTTACCGGTTCTTTGCTCTGGAGGTTGTGGTTTTATCCAGCCTTCAGCAAATCCACGTTCTACAATGTATTTTTCAATGAGTTCGATCGATACGGGAGGATTGACAATACCTAAAACACAAGCTTCCTCACAAGGTGCGGGACACAATCTTCCTGTAAATTCAGGGAAATTATTGGTGCTGTGTAAAATAGTCAAGGCTCTTTGCCATTCATTTTGATAGACCGCATCATTAAAATCAGGAATTAAATTTCCCAATGGGCATCCACTGTGACAAAAAGGAACGCCGCAATCCATACAACGCGCTCCTTGCTCTTGGAGTTTCTTTTCTTCTGGAGCTACCGTAAATTCATTATAATTTTTAATGCGTTCTTTTGCGTCAATCACCGGCTCTTTGAGACGGTCAAATTCCATAAATCCTTTAATTTTTCCCATGACTTATACTGTTTTTTCAGTTTCCTGATTGGCCATCATTTCCAAAGCACGTTTGTAATCTGTTGGCATTACTTTAATAAATTTCTTACTAGAATCCGGCCATCCTTTCAGGATTTCAGTTGCTTTAGGACTCTTGGTGTAATCAATATGATTTTCTAATAGTTTGTGAAGAGTTTCGCGGTCCGCCTGTTGTAAATCTTCTAATTCAACCATTTCTAAATTGAATTTCTTTTCATCAAAGGTACCATCTTCGCTGTAAAGATAAGCAATACCCCCACTCATTCCAGCAGCAAAATTTCTTCCAAACTCTCCCAGTACAACAGCAATTCCGCCGGTCATATATTCACATCCGTGATCTCCAATTCCTTCCACTACCGCAGTAGCTCCAGAGTTACGAACACAAAAACGCTCCCCAGCTATTCCATTGATGTAGGCTTCTCCTTTTGTGGCCCCATAAAGGCATACATTCCCAACAATAACATTTTCATGCGGAACAAAACTTGCTTTTTCAGGTACTTGAGCTACAAGGGTGGCTCCCGATAAACCTTTTCCAAAATAGTCATTTGCTGTTCCTACTATTTTCATAAACAACCCATGGGTTGCAAATCCTCCAAAGCTTTGTCCGGCAGTACCATTGAATTTGAGACTCAAAGTGTCTTTAGGCAAACCATCCGCTCCGTGGATTTTAGAAATTTCATTACTTAAGATTGCTCCTACCGTTCTATTGGTATTTTTGATACGGTATTCTAAATGTTGTTCTTCTTTTCTATACAAGGCAGGGTGGGCTTGGCTCAAAATATCGAAGTCCAAAACATTTTCTAAGCCATGATCTTGTTGTTTTGTATTGCGTTCTTGAACTGTATTGGGAACTTCGGGTTTGTATAAAATATTGGACAAATCAATTCCTTGAGCTTTATAATGCTCAAGAGCTTTTTTCATATTTAGTTTTTGCGACTGCCCTACCATTTCATCAATACTTCTGAATCCTAATTCGGCCATAATTTGACGTAATTCTTCAGCAATAAAATACATATAATTGATCACATGTTCTGGTTTCCCTTTGAAATTTTTACGCAGCTCAGGATCCTGTGTTGCAATACCAACGGGGCATGTATTGAGGTGACACGCGCGCATCATGATACAACCTGAAGCGATCAGTGGGGCTGTAGAGAAACCAAATTCTTCTGCACCCAACAGACAGGCGATAGCCACATCTCTTCCCGTTTTCATTTGACCATCACATTCCAAGACGATTCGACTTCTAAGGTCATTCATAACAAGGGTTTGTTGCGCTTCTGCAATTCCAAGTTCCCATGGAAGCCCTGCGTGTTTTAATGAGGTAAGGGGAGAAGCTCCCGTACCACCATCATAACCAGAAATTAGGATGACATCGGCTTTTGCTTTGGCAACTCCTGCAGCAATCGTTCCAACACCAACTTCTGAAACTAATTTCACGTTAACTCGTGCGGCACGGTTGGCATTTTTCAGGTCATAAATTAGTTGAGCTAAATCCTCAATAGAATATATATCGTGATGGGGGGGTGGAGAAATTAGACCCACATATGGGGTTGAATTTCGAACCGAGGCGATATAGGGATTTACCTTGGGCCCCGGAAGTTGTCCTCCTTCACCTGGCTTAGCTCCTTGAGCCATTTTGATTTGAATTTCTTTCGCTGAGCTCAAATAGTGACTGGAAACTCCAAAACGCCCTGAAGCAACTTGTTTAATGGCAGAATTTCGCCAGTTCCCATCTTTATCGGGTTGAAAACGTAGTTTGTCTTCTCCCCCTTCTCCTGAATTACTTTTCCCGCCAATACGGTTCATGGCAATGGCTAAGTTTTCATGTGCTTCTTGACTGATAGATCCCAAGGACATGGCACCTGTTTTGAATCGCTTTACGATATCCGTCCATGGCTCTACTTGATCAATGGGAATGGGGTCAAAACTTGAAAACTCAAACAGACCTCTTAGGGTCATTAATTTTTCGTTTTGTTCATTGATCATTTTTGCGAAAGCAGCGTAGCTTTCGGGTTTGTTTTGTCGAACAGCTTGCTGTAAACTCGCAATGGTTGATGGATTGACAACGTGTTCTTCACCATCACGTCTCCAACGATAATCTCCACCAATTTCAAGCGGAAGGCCTAGGTTGGATTCGTGAATATAAGCTTTGGTGTGTCGGCTGTTAATTTCTTTTTCAATTTCATAGAGACCGATTCCCTCTATACGTGTTGCGGTATTGCAGAAGAAGCGATCAATTACTTTTTGTGAAAGTCCGAGGGCCTCGTATATCTGAGCACCTCGATAAGAATGTAAAGTTGAAATCCCAATTTTGTTCATCACCTTGACAATTCCTTTGGCAATGGCTTTATTGAAATTCTCGATGGCTTTTTCAGCGGAAATACTGATACGGCCCTCTTTTGCTTGATTGAGAATGATCTCATTGACCAAATAAGGATTGATCGCACTTGCACCATAGCCAAATAATAATGCAAAATGATGGGGTTCTCTGGGTTCTGCAGATTCGATGATAATTCCAAATTTGGAACGTTTTTTAAGACGCTTTAAGGCATGATGTGCATGAGATGTTGCCAAGAGCATAGGAATGGGTGCCAGGCTAGGAGAAACGCCACGATCTGATAAAATAATGATGTTTGCACCTTGGTGATCAACTGCCTTCTCAATGGCTGATATCATTTCATCAAGCGCACTTTCAAGACTATTTAATCGTCCGCTTATTTCATAAAGAGTGGAGATTGTTGTGGCTTTAAAATCTGGGTTTTCAATGAATTTTATTTTATCTAAATCTTCATTGGAAATCACAGGATTCTGGATGCTTAATTTTTTTGCGTGATTGGCTGAGATTTCAAAAAGATTAAATTCACTACCAATGCTTAAGCTCGTGTCGGTTACAATTTCTTCACGTATTCCATCTAGGGGAGGATTGGTTACCTGCGCAAAAAGCTGCTTAAAATAATTGTATAATAATTGTGGGCGCTCAGAGAGTACAGCCAAAGGGGTGTCGATACCCATCGATCCGATGGCTTCTTTTCCTTCTGTAATCATGGGGGTAATGATCGTTTTCAAATCTTCTTGTGTATAGCCAAAGATTCGCATCCGTGTTTCAAAATTTTCTTTCTCTGTCGGAGTTACATTTCCCGTGTAGGGAACCTCTTTTAGGGGTAATAAGTTTTCATCCAGCCACTTTTGGTAGGGGCGTTTTGTGGTTACTTCATTTTTGATTTCATCATCTTCAATAATACGACCTTCATCCATGTTTACTAAAAACATTTTTCCAGGTTCAAGGCGACCATGACGTTCAATATTTTCTGGAGCAATATCAAGCACTCCTGTTTCTGAGGACATGACAACATATCCGTCTTTGGTAACAGAATATCTCGAAGGACGGAGTCCATTTCTGTCGAGTAAAGCGCCGATATATTTTCCGTCAGTAAAAGGAATTGAGGCAGGACCGTCCCAAGGTTCCATGATACATGCATTGTATTTGTAAAATGCTTTTTTATCCTCATCCATTGCGCTATGCTTTTCCCAAGCTTCGGGAACGAGCATCATCATTACTTCAGGGAGTGATCTTCCTGTTGCCAATAGCAATTCAACAACCATATCCATGGAAGAAGAGTCGGATTTTCCTTTGAGGATGATAGGTAAGATTTTTTTAATATCCGGTCCAAATAACTCGCTTTCAAGTAATTCCTCTCGAGCTTGCATGCGACTGTAGTTTCCTCTGAAGGTATTGATCTCTCCGTTGTGACACATGTAGCGAAAGGGCTGTGCCAAATCCCAAGTAGGGAAAGTGTTAGTAGAAAAGCGCTGATGAACCAGTGCTAATCGGGTAACTACAGCAGGATCTGATAGATCTTGATAATAGCCTTTAATGTCTTCAGGAATAAGAAGCCCCTTGTAAATTAAGGTGTGGGTAGAGAGACTGGGTAAATAAAAATATGAAGCTTGAGATAATTTAGAATTCAAAATAGTATGTTCCGCTATTTTACGCGCAATAAAAAGCTTGATATTAAATTCATGATCAGACAGTTCTTCATCTCCTCTTCCAATAAAAATCTGCATGATATAGGGTTCCGTCTGGGCGGCAATACTTCCCATAACTTCTGGATTGACGGGAACCTTTCTCCAGCCTAAAACATTAAGTCCTTGTTTTTTAATTTCGGATTCAAAGACTCCAATGGAATATGTGCGTTGGTTTTCTTTTTTAGGCAAGAAGACCATTCCTACTGCGTATTGGTGTAAAGCAGGGAGTTCGAAATCACAATTCGTGACTAAAAAATCATGAGGGATTTCTATTAAAATTCCGGCTCTATCTCCTGTTTTTCCGTCTGCACTAACGGCACCCCTGTGTTCTAGTTTGTCTAGTATATCAAGTGCTTTATGAATGATATCATTTGTTTTCTTTCCTTGGAGGCTACAAATGAATCCTGCACCACAGTTATCGTGTTCAAATTCTGGATTGTAAAGTCCTTGTTTAGCTGGCAACATATAAATATATTTTTGAAGGACAACAAAAATAAGAATCTATTTGAACTGCATGCATTAAATTGAATAAGAAAACTAAATCATTTAGAATGTCATAATTATTAGATCCTTATCTAATGATATTTTGATTTTTGTAGCTCAAAATTGCAAATACTTTAATTTTATCTTTCTTTGTGGCAAATAAACTTTGTCGTTATGATCAAATCTTCCTACAGTGTTTTGGGTGTTATGTCAGGAACCTCTCTTGATGGTATTGATGTGGCGCACCTTCATTTTAGTAAAGAAGACCACTGGAATTTTTCAATTCAAACAGCCCAAACATTCCCCTATACATCCGAGTGGAAAGATATTTTAAGCTCCCTTCATACGGCTACTAAAAAAGAATTAGAGATTCAAAATACCCGATATACTTCATTGCTGGGAGAAACGATTTTAGGTTTTATTCAATCGAATGGAATTTCTGATCTAGATGCCGTCTGCTCTCATGGGCATACTATTCTACACGAACCAGACAAGGGAGTTACGCTACAAATCGGTAATCTTGAGGAATTAGCGACTCATTTAAATCAGGTTGTGGTTTGTGATTTTAGAAGCCAAGATGTGGCCAGGGGAGGTCAGGGTGCACCCCTAGTCCCCATTGGCGATGCCTTATTATTTTCTGAGTATGATGCCTGTTTAAATTTAGGAGGATTTGCTAACGGTTCTTATTCTCAAAACAGCAAAGTGATTGCTTATGATTTGTGTGCAGTCAATACGGTTTTAAATTTTTTAGCGTCAAAAAAAGGGTTATCCTACGATAGTGGAGGAAAATTAGCACAAAGCGGAACTTTAGTTTCTGCGTTTTACACTGATTTAGAAGCGCTGAGTTTTTATCAAAAGACAAGTCCAAAATCTTTGGGAATAGAATGGGTTCATGCGACCATTTATCCTTTATTGGAAAAATATAAACAACATTCGGTGGCGGATCTTATTCACACCTACACCTTTCATGTGAGTCAAGAAATTGGGAGAAATTTTTCAGAAGGGCAAAGTGTTTTGGTAACGGGGGGAGGAGCAAAGAACACCTATTTAACTCAGCTTTTAAAAGCACACTGTAGAGCACGTCTTCATATTCCCGAAGAAAGTATTGTTGATTTTAAAGAGGCTTTAGTTTTCGGGTTTTTAGGGATTTTAAGACTGCGAAATGAAGTGAATTGCCTAGCCTCCGTCACGGGCGTTTCTCAGAATCACAGTTCAGGGATTATTTTTTATCCATGAAATGATCGGTAGGGAAAAGAATTTTAATATTTTTAGCTTCTAAACTAGACTAACTTATGGAAACTATTATCATTGTTCTTTTTGTGTTGGGATATCTTGCCATTACCTTGGAGCATAACCTTAAAATAGATAAACTAATCCCAGCTCTAGCGATGATGGCCTTTATGTGGGCTATTATTTCTCTAGCCCATTTACCTGTTTTTGAGGTAAATGCTGAACTTAAAGAATTATCTCCTTCCCACCTTGATGAAATCTTGCTTCATCATCTAGGCAAGACTGCGGAGATTATTATTTTTCTTTTAGGAGCAATGACAATTGTTGAAATTATAGATTATTTCAATGGCTTTTTTACCATCAAAAATTTTATAAAAACAAGAAGTAAAAAAGGCTTATTGTGGATTTTTGGAATCTTGGCGTTTATCCTTTCTGCGATCATCGACAACCTCACAGCAACGATTGTATTGATTACAATTTTACAGAAAGTAGTACACAACCGCGAGACACGTTTGTGGTTTGCAGGGCTCATTATTGTTGCAGCCAATGCAGGTGGAGCGTGGTCTCCTATTGGAGATGTGACCACCACAATGTTGTGGATTGGAGATAAAGTAACTACGTTAAAGTTGATTAGTTATGTATTGGTTCCCTCTATTGTCTGCTTGGTCTTACCTGTTGGAATTGCTTCATTTTTGCCCGCCTTTCAAGGGGATATCAAAATGCCAGAAGAGGATCCTAACATACAAACACACAAACGCGGAGGAACAATGTTGTATTTAGGGCTTTCCGCCATTGTTTTTGTTCCCATATTTAAAACATTAACCCACCTTCCTCCCTATGTTGGAATGATGTTGTCATTGGCAATAGTTTCCACATTTGCAGAAATTTTCAGTAAATCTAAAATTAATATTACTTCTATAGATGCGGAAAGTGACGCACACCAGACAGCGAGTCCTCTTCACCGTTCTTTATCCAAAATTGAATTGCCTAGTATTTTATTCTTTTTAGGAATTTTACTTGCCGTAGCGGCTCTCGAATCACTGGGAATGTTGTTTAATTTTGCCGAAGGCTTGAATACTGCGATTCCGAATACTGATATTGTTATTGCCCTCCTGGGAATTGGATCTGCAGTAATTGACAATGTCCCATTAGTTGCAGCAAGTATGGGAATGTTTTCCATGGGAACCGACGATCCAGTTTGGCATTTAATCGCCTATTCTGCAGGAACAGGTGGAAGTATGCTTATCATTGGTTCTGCAGCAGGAGTTGTTGCAATGGGAATGGAAAAAATCGATTTCTTCTGGTACTTTAAAAAAATAGCTTGGTTGGCTTTTATTGGCTTTTTGGGTGGCTTTGGAACCTTTGTACTAATGCGTGATTTTATTCTTTAACTCATACTGTAAAATTTTTTATGATTAATCCCGTTATAGAATAAACATACATCACTTTTTATGATTTTTTTACAAGCACAAGATCCCGCACCCCTTCAAACAGAGAAAACACTTTCCTTGATTGAGCTGATTCAAAATGGAGGTCTGGGAGGGCAATTGATCATTGGGCTTTTGTTTATTCTTTTGTTGATGGTTGTTTATATTTATTTTGAGCGGCTTTTTGCCATTCGATCGGCAGTTCAAGTAAGTCCTAATTTTATGCCTCAGATTAGAACATATGTGATGAATGGTAAGATTGATGGCGCCCAACAACTCTGTATAACAGAAAACGCACCCGTGTCTAGATTGGTTTCAAAGGGCCTCTCACGGATTGGACGTCCTTTAGATGACATAAATACTGCAATCGAAAATGCAGGACGATTAGAGGTGTATCAGCTGGAAAAAAATATTAGTATACTAGCCACTATTTCAGGAGCGGCACCCATGTTAGGGTTTTTAGGAACGGTAATTGGGATGATTCTTTCAATTTTTGAAATTTCAAACGCCGGTGGAAATATTGACATGCAACTACTTGCCGATGGTTTGTATACTGCAATGACTACTACAGTTGCAGGCCTAATTGTAGGAATATTGGGATATATCACCTACAATCATTTAGTGGTAAAAACCAATAAAGCGGTATATCAAATGGAAGCTACAAGTCTAGAGTTTTTAGACTTGCTCAACGAACCTGCTTAAAATGAAATTAAGAGGGAGAAATCAGATACGACCTGAATTCAACATGTCCTCAATGACAGATGTTGTATTTTTATTATTGATCTTTTTTATGATCGCTTCTACCCTTGCAAAACAATTAAACACCATCGAAGTTAAATTGCCTCAAGCCGATGGTAAAACGGAAAATCGAAATACCGTTTCCGTGACGATCACCAATGCAAATCGGTTTTATATCGATTCTGATAGAGTTACTAAAAAGCGTTTAGAAAACAAGTTGATTTCTGTATTAGGCGATTTAAGCACCCCTTCCATAGTGTTGCGTACCGAGAAAAAGGTTGCTATTGATGAAGTTGTTTATGTTATGAATATTGCCAATAGGAATGGTATTAAAGTAGTATTGGCAGTAGAGACACCTCAGTAAAAACAATGGAAATTCTCAATACACCTCACAAAAAAAAGTCAGCGGTTCTCACAGGGATTTTTGCTGTTCTTGTTTTGTTGTTGTTCTTTGTTTTGGGACTGACGTATTATGATCCCCCAATTAGTTATGGAATGGAGGTTAATTTTGGTACCCTTGCTCAAGGGAGTGGTTCGGTTCAGCCCAAAAAACCCACGGCTGCTCAGCCTTCAGTAGTTCAAGAGAAACAAGTAGAAGAAAAGCAACAAGTTACCACTCCACCTGTGAATACGACAGAGAAGACAGCCGATGTAGTTACAGAGAAGGAGTCAACGGTTGCGGTTCCTACAAAGCAAAAAACACCTGAAGAAATCATACCCGACAAGAAAACACCCGAGAAACCTGTTGAAACCTCTCCGGAAAAAGTTGTTCCTCAAGTTTCTGAAGCAACAAAAAGTGTCGTTTCCAATTTATTAAAAAATAAAACTCAAGAAGGTGAACAAAGTGCAGGAGAAGGGGACGACGCAGTTCAAGGAGACAAGGGTAAGCTTGAGGGAAATCCATATGCGACCAGTTATTATAGCACAGCTGGATTAGGAGGTAGAGGGAAGGGATATGGTTTGAATGGAAGAAACCTTCAGTCTAACGGAAAAGTTGTTCAAGAATGCAATCAAGAAGGAACAGTTGTGGTACGAATTACGGTAAACAACCAAGGGAATGTAATTGCAGCAGAACCGGGAGTTAAGGGGAGTACCAACACACATCCCTGTTTAATGGAACCAGCAAAGAAAACGGCATTACTTCATAAATGGTATCCAGATAATAATGCTCCAACACAACAAATTGGTTTTGTGGTCATTCAATTTAAATTAGGAGAATAGGGTGAGTCTATATAAAGAAACTTTGGACTGGATGTTTTCTAAATTGCCCATGTATCAAAGAATAGGGGAGGCAGCATACCGTCCGGGACTGGAAGCCATGGAGGCCTTAGATGTCTATTTACATTATCCACACAAAAATCTTAAATGCATACATATAGCAGGGACCAATGGGAAAGGCTCTACTGCCCATATGATGGCTTCTGTTTTACAAGAAGCGGGCTATAAAACAGGACTTTATACTTCCCCCCATTTACTGGACTTTAGAGAGCGGATCAAAATTGATGGAAGCATGATTCCTGAGGTTGAGGTGGTCGATTTTATTAAAAAGCACAAGCGTTATTTTGAGGAAAAAAGAATTTCTTTTTTTGAAATGACGGTGGGAATGGCTTTTGCCTATTTTAAAACACAGCAAGTTGATTTTGCTATCATTGAAGTCGGCTTGGGAGGTCGATTAGATGCAACAAACATAATCAATCCCATCCTTTCTGTAATTACTAATATTGGATTGGATCACACTCAGTTTCTGGGGACAACACGGGCTGCAATTGCAGCAGAAAAGGGCGGAATAATCAAAGAAGGAACGCCAGTCATCCTTGGTGAAAAAGATGATGAAACGGATACTGTATTTACAGCAATTGCAGCACAAAAAAGAGCCCCCATTGTATTTGCTAATTCAAGCAGCTCCCATTTTACATCTGATTTGAAGGGTAGTTACCAAAAAGCAAATATTAGAACAGTGGTTACGGCTTTGAAACAACTTAATCTAAAAGTAATAACAGACCAGATCATTCAACAGGGCTTATCAAAAGTTGCACTAAACACAAACTTAATGGGTCGCTGGCAAAATTTGTCTCAAGCTCCCAATATCATTGCAGATGTGGGGCATAACAAAGAAGGGCTACTCTATATTTCCGAACATTTGAAAGTTCTTACTTACAGAAAACTACATTTGGTCATGGGTTTTGTAAAAGGAAGGCAAGTTGATGAATTGATTTCATTATTTCCAACTAAGGCACAGTATTATTTCTGTACACCCAAACTGGACCGTGGCCTTCCTATTGAAGACCTTAAAGAGGCTTTGAGTGAAGCGAATGGGGATTTTAATTATTTGGAATCTGTAAGCAGTGCTTTTGAAACGGCAAAAGCTGCTGCCACAAGCAGCGATCTAATTGTTGTATGTGGAAGCACTTTCGTTGTGGCAGAAGTTTTATCACATCTTAAAAAACACAGCTATCCAGTATAGTTTATCTCAATATCAAGTATCAAGGAATATGCTAGGTTAGTGAGTCACTTCTTTTTAGATTTGTTGTAAGGCTTTAAAGAAGGGACTTCAAGTTGTTTTGTGTTTTCGTTTCCTTTTTAAATTGTCAAGCATAACCACTAGACCCATGATAAAAATTTGATTCAAATGGTTCTTATCTCCAAAAAGAAGCATTCTTTTTATTGGAGGGATTTTAGGTGGTCTGCTTGTTGGGTGTTCTTCAGATACCATAGCAGAAAGCGAAGAAGCAACTCAAATTATGCATCAGGCATTCTCAAAGACACTTTCTTATGAAGCGGTTCACTATTCAAATGCAACTCAGAATGGGGGCTTGGACCTCGAAGTGCCTATTTCAGTTTTCGCTCCAGAAATAGAGAATGAGAAAGTTAGCTTACACATTGTGAAAACCGGAGATGTGTCAGCAACCTTTTCGCTTACGGGTGCCAAACAATTCTCCCAAAGCTTTGATGAATATGGCACTTATGATTTAAAGTTATATTTGGAGAAGGAGATTACATCAGAGGATGGAACGCTTATTCAGCGAGATACATTAATCAAAGAGAAGGCAATTGAAATTCGTTTTTTGGATGATTTCAGTGATTATTCTTCGAGCAATGATTGGTCAATTTTTCCATTTAATAGTAGTTTTATTGGAGTAGATAATAGTGACTTGGATTCTGAATCAACCACCCAAAAAAGTTTTAGTGGTTTTGATACTGATAAAGCGATAAAAATTGATATTACCTATCGGGTTTACCATGAAAATTTACCCAAAGGGACGCGATTGGACAACGAGAATAAATTGGGTCTTGTGGTGAATGATCAAAATTTTTACTTGAAAAGTGATGTAAATAATGAACAAAAAGTTCGAACCATTAACCTAAGTAACCACGGTGGTGATTTTGATTTAAAATGGATCAAATTTAAATCAATGGTTGAGACACCTTGGAAAATTATATCTGCAACTTCAAGTACTACAGTAGTGTCCTCAACCTTGTATCAGCTTGCTGAAGCTTCGGATATACTCGTTGGTTACCCAAATTTTTCTTATATAGATTCTGCTCAGCCAGAAACTATGTACTTTAACTTTTATTATGAAGAATCGGCTACTGCCGGTTTTACTTTTGGATTAACTTCTGATGGAATTGAACTCGATGGATCTCCCTTTAAATTGACTCGAGGGCCTGGAGATTATTTTTTTAAAATCAAGAAGGAGAATAACATTCCTTTGCGATATGAAAGTACCTTTGGTATTTTGAAGGAAAGTAATCCCTACCAATTTAATGTTTACATTGAATCGATCGAATTAAGTGTCCCTTAATTTTAGGCTATGTTTTTTTTACGATCCATGCACGTATTGTTTCTTTAGTTAAGGGATACTAGATTGTCTGAAACGGTTCTTTTTTATAAATAATGTTTCCTTTTGATTGGGATGTCCATGAGAAATGTAAGGCTGTGAAAAATTTCATTTAATGCATTGTGTAGAATGAAAAGTCTACTATATTTGCACCGCTTAAAAGGTGTTTGAGTCTGGAATTTATATTTACAGATTCGTAAACTCTTCAAGGGCGCTTAGCTCAGTTGGTTCAGAGCACTTGGTTTACACCCAAGGGGTCAGGGGTTCGAATCCCTTAGCGCCCACCACTTTAACCTCACTTTTCAAGTGAGGTTTTTTTATTTCTTTTTTTGGTGTCTAATTCAAGCGTGTTAGGGTAATTTAAATAAGTCTTCAACCCTACATTTAATCGTTTGTGCAATTTTTAATGCTAAGACAGTAGAGGGAATATATATTCCATTCTCAATGGCATTAATACTCTTTCTTGACACTTCGGCTTTTACGGATAATTGCTGCTGTGTTAAGCCAGCAGATTTTCTGAGGTCTTCAAGATTATTCAAGAGTTTTTTGTGGTCCTTACCCAAGATTATTTTTTTTCAAAATCTTCAACAGCATTCGTAAGTTCTTTTCCTGTATTGGGGTAAAGGTAGCCAGCAATCAAAGTTCCAATACCAATTGCAGTGACCAAATAACCTACTCCTATTAGGATATTGCCAATTGCAACAAACCCCAAAAGTATTAAGCCTATTCCTACAAATATTGTAATTACTCCATTTCTACGGTAATCTAAGGGTTCTTTTTTTCTTTCGTCAAAAATGCTCAATAATTCTTCTAATTTAGTGGGGTTGTCTAGATGTTTAGATATTTCAAGTATCGTTTCTCTCTTTCCTTTACCTTCATAATATTGCCAAATAAAGACAGCGATGGGAATAATGATTCCGGTTAACATTCCAAAAATGGGAATAATAATATTTTGATCCATAATTTAATTTATTTAATGTAACGCAAACTTAACATTTTTTGGAGAAGTAAAGGTTACATTTTAATAATTCTTTTAACTAGTAGCATCTTTTTTTTTTCACATCTAAATTCATTAGGGATTCTCAGCCTAAACTTAATTTTTTATGGGTCTTCACCTTTGAGGCAAAAAGTGAAATGATCTTCTCGAAAAAATTTTAATATTTTTTTAGCATTTGTGAATGTAACTTTATCATGATGTTACTGTCTAATTGATAGATTGGTTTATGTTAGCCTACCCACTTTAAGCGTTCATTTTGGTAATTTTTTTATTTTTGTTTAATTATTCTGCTGAAAATAAGTGGGTAGGTTTTTTTTCTTCCTTTAAATACTTTGCGTTTAACCTTCTTTGAATCTCATTTATTTTATACTTTAGGGAAAAAAGATATCATCCATGACAAAATTTGGAGTAACAGATCGTTTTGCACTTTTAATGGTAGTGTTATTTTATATTACTACCGTCATCATTGGATTTTTTTACCATCCCAGGGCTCTTAAAAACCAAACGGATATACAAGCGGAAAGTAAAATGTTAAATCACATCGTACTCATCAAATTTAAGCCTGACATAACACCTGCCAACCTTCAGTTGATTGCTGATGGAGGATATAGTTTGCAGCAAATTAATGGGGTTGTTGATTTGAATTTCACAGAAAATGTTTCTCCCGAAGGTTTAAATCAAGGATATACTCACAGTTTGACTATGAAGTTTGCAACTGCGTTGGATCGTGATAGCATTTATTTGCCACACCCTATTCATCAAAAATTTGTAAAACTGTTTGTACCGTTTACAGCTTCGGTTCTGGTTTACGACTATTGGGATTAAATTATTTCCCGATGAGTTTTTGAATCTTTTCAGACTCTTCTTTTGCAAGTTCAGCGTCTACTAAAATTCTTCCACTGTGTTCGTCCATGATGATTTTGTTACGAGAAGCAATTTCTAATTGTACTTGGGGAGGGATGGTAAAGTAAGATCCTCCAGATGCACCTCTTTCTACTGCAACTATAGCTAAACCGTTTTTAACACTTCCTCGAATTCGTTTGTAAGTATTGATTAAAGACTCTTCGATTAGCTTCTCAAATTCATCTGATTTTTTCTGAAGAAGGTTTTCTTCTTTTTGAGTTTCTTTGAGGATCGCATCCAACTCGTCATTTTTGGCTTTCAAGTGTGCTTTGCGTTCGTCTAATTTTTCATTGATAGTGTAAAGAATCTCTTGTTTCTGCTCAATACGAGTTTTGAATTCTTTAATTTTTTTATCTGCTAATTGGCTCTCTAGATCTTGAAATTCTTGTTCTTTAACAATAGAATTGTACTCTCTATTGTTCCGAACATTTTTTAATTTTTCCTCATATTTTTTCAACAACTCTTTAGCTGTTTCTATGATTTGCTTTTGTTCTGTAATTCCGAGGTCATACTCTTGAACCTCAGCTTTTACTTTATCGAGTTTTGTTACCAATCCTGCGATTTCACTTTCTAAATCTTCAACTTCAAGAGGAAGTTCACCTCTGAGATTCTTTATTTCATCGATACGTGAGTCAATAAGTTGTAAATCATAAAGTGCTCTTAACTTATTTTCTACTGATATTTCTTTTTTTTTGGCCATAGCTAGTAATAATTAACTGGATTGGTTTTGGTACTTGATAAAACGATTGCAAAATTAGGCATTTTTTTGCTAAGAAAATCAAATATCAAATTTTTGGTGAATTGTTCACTTTCATAGTGTCCAACATCCACCAACAGAAGGTTTTCCTCGCCAGAATAAAACTGATGGTATTTCAAGTCGGCTGTAATAAAAGCATCAGCACCCTCTAGTTTAGCATTTTCGATTGCGAAACTTCCTGAACCTCCTAAAACGGCTACTCTTTTAATTTTTTTTGCAATCGGAGGGCTATGACGTATGAGTTCTGTATGGAGTCTATCTTTAACAAAAGATAAAAAAGCAGTGGGTTCCATTGGTTTTTCAAGGGTTCCAATCTTACCCATTCCTACTTCTGGATTTGGATTATCCAAACTAAAAATTTCGAAAGCGACAGTTTCGTAGGGGTGTGCTTTTTGAAGGGCATTTTGGACTGGTAGATGAAGGTGTGACTCAAAAACAACTTCGACATGGATTTCTTTTGAAGTTGACTTTTCTTGTGGACTCCCTGTGAAAGGACTACTGTTTTCATTCCCCTTAAAGCGTCCTATTCCCTCGGAGGTAAAACTACACTCGCTATATTTTCCAAGAGCTCCTGCACCTGCATTGTGAAGTTCCTCTAGAATGTGTTCAAGGTGGCTGGAAGGAACATAGGTGCTTAACTTTTTCAAACTTCCTTTTTTTGGAATTAAAACACGTGTATTCGATAAATTCATGCGCTTGCACAAAACCTCATTGACTCCCTGGGGATGATTATCCAGACGCGTGTGAAGTGCCACAATACTGATGTTATTTTGAATCGCTTTGATAACCACACGTTCGACGTAGTTTTTACCCGTAATTTTTTTTAATCCTGAAAATACGATGGGATGAAAACAAACTATAAGATTAGAATGATTGTTTATCGCTTCATCAACTACAGCTTCAGTACAATCTAGACTGACTAAAACGCCAGTACAGACTTCTGTATCTTTGCCAATGAGTAAACCGACATTGTCAAATTCTTCTGCATAGGCTTTTGGAGCCCAGTCATCCAGAATTTCAATAATTTTTTTAATGATCATAACGGTGGTGAATTATCACAAATATAATATTTATCTTCATCGACATGAAAATCATTAACGTGATGTTGTATCCTTTTGGACTAATCTACGGTCTCATTCTAAAAATTAGGAATAGATTGTTTGACGTCGGGATTTTAAAGGAGGCGCCAATCTCAATGCCGAGTATTGGTGTGGGTAACCTATCCAGTGGCGGTACAGGAAAATCGGTTGTTGTCGATTATCTAATTACCCTATTAAAGCACCAACAGCCCGTAGTAGTTTTGAGCAGAGGATATAAACGGACGACCCAAGGAGTCGTGATGGCTTCAGCACAGAGTACGGCCAAAACTATAGGTGACGAGCCCTTCCAATTTATGAATAAACATCCTGAAATATCGGTTGTTGTTGCAGAGAAACGAATTTTAGGCATTCATAAAATTGAAGAATTTTCTGAGCCAAATACGGTGATTCTCCTTGACGATGTTATGCAACACCGCTATGTTAAACCCTCTTTGATGATTTTAACTACAACATTTAATGCTCCCTTTTTTTTGGATCAAATACTTCCAGTGGGTAATCTGAGGGAGTCAAGACAAGGAGCCAAACGTGCAGATATTATTTTAGTCACAAAATGCCCAAAAAACTTGAATCAACAACAAATCAAGCAGTTTTGTGAACCCTTGATTTTGAGAAAAGATCAGCAGGTCTTTTTTACAAAAATACAGTATGGTAAACACCTCTTAAGCCCAAAAAGAAATCAGCTTCTAGATGAAATGTCAAAGCCTTTTGTATTAGTAACTGGAATTGCGGATCCCAAACCTTTGGTAGCTTTCCTAAAAGAAAAAAAATTACTCTTTAAACATTTGAATTTTCCTGACCACCATAATTTCTCCTCTTCTGACATTGAGCGTATTCAAAAAATCAGGAAAAATGGAATCGTAGTCACCACCGAGAAAGATTTTACGAGACTCTCCCCACTAATGAATTCTTTAGATTTATACTATCTACCTATAACAATGGAATTCATAAATCCGAAAGAACAGATTCTTTTTGATCAAACGATTCGAAAAGTTGCTACTCGTTTTTAGGCAATGTGTTTGTGAGCTTTATACGAAGAACGAACTAAAGGACCACTTTCAACATGTTTGAAACCCAGGTCTAAGGCAAAAGTTTCATATTTTTTGAAAATATCCGGAGTAATAAAGGAATGGACTGGGAGGTGTTTTTTACTAGGCTGAAGGTATTGTCCAATCGTAACTACATCTACAGAGGAGGCTCTCAAATCATGTAACGATTTTAAAACTTCCTCTTCTTTTTCTCCCAGACCTAGCATGATACCCGATTTTGTTCTGTGAATACCTTCTTCTTTTAAATAGTGTAAAACTTCAAGACTGGTTTTGTATTTGGCTTGAACTCTTACTTTTCTGGTCAAACGTTTTACGGTTTCAATATTGTGAGAAACTACTTCGGGCGCAACTTGGACAATCCGGTCAATATTTCTTTTATTTCCTTGGAAATCGGGGATTAAGGTTTCAAGCGTGGTTTGTGGATTTATTCTTCTGATGGCATTTACTGTTTCTGCCCAGATGATGGACCCCATGTCTTTCAAGTCATCCCGATCTACTGAAGTAAGTACGGCATGTTTGATGTTCATGATTTTGATGGAGTTGGCTACTTTTTCAGGTTCAGTCCAATCTACTGCACCAGGACGTCCTGTTTGAACCCCACAAAAACCACAGGAGCGGGTGCAAATATTACCCAAAATCATAAAAGTTGCGGTGCCTTCAGCCCAGCATTCTCCCATATTAGGACAGCTACCTGAAGTACAAATAGTATTGAGTTTGTATTTATCAACGAGTCCTCTGAGTTCGGTATATTTTTTCCCTGTAGGAAGTTTTACCCGAATCCAATCCGGTTTTTTTTTGTGTTTAGTGGTCGCATCTTGAATCTCCATCCTCATTCTCTTTTTGCAAAGATAATCTAAAGCTTATAGACTAAAAAGATAAAAGAGCGTAAAGCCGCTTAAAAAGAGTAAACCCATGACACTTAAAAGGCGTAATCCTCTTTTAGGCTGGTGTTTTTTAGGCATTTGATTACTGATGACCAATCTGTAATTTAAAAAAGCATAAAGTGGAGCCGTAATAAAGGAGAGCACAGTTGCGATACGAACCAGTTGTCCCATCTCAGATAATAAAAAAATAAAGATGCAACCTGTTCCTATTGCAAGAATAAGCAACCAAAACGTGTAATATTGTGTTCCTTCTTGATTAAAAAGCAATTGAATTGTTTTTGACATCGCTCTGGGTGAAGCGTCTAAAGTGGTTAAGGTAGTACTGAGCATGGTGGTGAAAGCGGCTATTCCAATGATGCCATAGGCAGCATCGCCTAAACTGGATGTGTACAATTGAATTAATTGTCCCGCAAAAATACCCCCTTGATTAGAAAATTCTACTCCTGTTCCAAACATTACTAGCGCCCCAAGACCTAAGAAGCACAGCGCTAAAATTACGGTTGAGATATAGCCTACATTAAAGTCAAAGAGGCTTTCTTTTAAACTAGTTTCTTTAGGATTCGTTTTGTTTTTTTCTAAAGTCCAAATCGAATGCCAGATAGAAATATCTAAAGGTGCGGGCATCCACCCTAAAAAGGCAATGAGAAATAAAAGGCCCGTTTGATCTGGAAAAACTTGATTAAAAGTAAGAGCTTGTTCGTTTTTGAAAAATGCAAAACTAACAGCCAGTATGCTGCTAACCGCCAAGACGGACATAATTACTTTTATCAACTTGTCGAGCCAACTATATTTACCCAAGAGTAGAAGAGTTCCACAAAGAATGGTAATCACAATACTCCAAGTCACAATATCCTCTGTAATTCCAAATAGTTTGGATGCGATTCCTGCAGTAACTACCGTCACAGCACTTTGAATGGTAAACATGGTCCCAATGTTTAAAATAAAATAAGTCCATAAATATCCTTTTCCTAATTTATAATATCCATCCAGTAACGTTTCTCCAGTTGCTTGGGCATATCGAGGGCCATATTGAAAAAAAGGATATTTAAAAAGATTTATAAGCAAGAGTGCCCAAACCAATCCCCATCCAAAATCGGCTCCAGCTCTTGTGGATTGTACTAGATGCGAAACACCGATTGCAGCTCCTGCAAAAAGAAGTCCCGGGCCAAGTTTGGAGAGTTTATTTAACATCGTAATTTAAAAGGGTTGCCAACATTTTTTTTGCTCGGAATAGTTTCACGCGGACTGTTGAAGCCGATTCTCCAAGCTGTGTTTCAATTTCTTTATAAGATAAATCTTCAAAATAGCGCATTTTTAGAATTGTTCTGTATTCCGTTTTTAAGGATTTTACGTGGGTAAGGATCAAATCTAAATCTTGATTTGAAATCATAAGATCCTCAGGAGAAGGCTCCAAATCGGAAGGTTCGTAAGAGGAAAGATCATCTATTTTAGTGTGCGTTTCTTGTTTTTTTTGGGTTTTCCTAAAACGATCGATATGATGATTTTTTGCAATAGTCAAAATCCAAGCAATAAAAGGCTGTTTTTGATCAAATTGGGAAAGCTTGTCAAAAGCTTTCGAAAAAGTTTCAATGGCGAGCTCCTCCGCCAAATTGGAATTCAATGTTCGATCATTTAAGAAAGAATATACGGCTTCCCAATAGGAATTAAAAAGAATATTAAAAGCTGTTTGATCGTCTGCTTTAGCTCTTTTAATCAACTCAACTTCTTCGGTAGATTCCATGAAGTTTATTATGCCTTTTGAGTAACGGTGGGGTTTTTACATTCTGCTTCTTCGGGCATTTTGCCACAAAGACCACAGGGTTGATTGTCCTTATTTAAAAAAGGACTTTGGCTGGCACAAGTTCCTGAAAACTCACCGTCTTTTTTCGCCCATATTTTTATTGCAATTCCTGCAAATGCCAAACCAAGAAGTAAAAATGTGATTAAGAATAATTGCATTTTAAACGCTTATTTGTTGTAAAAATAGTAATCTTTATTGGAAGAATAACTTTGAATTTATTTTGTAGGAAATTACTCACAATTAAAAGTGTCTAAATTTATCCAGTTATTCCCCAATAACTACCATAAAATACGGAAAAGAATAACTTCATTCAGACCGCTCCAAGAGTCAGTCATTAGTTTTCATATTTGATTCCAATAACCCTAATTACCTCGAACTAAATTTAATTAATTATGTTAACAATTCCTCAAACCCGAATTCAAGTTTCTTTGAACAGTAATGAAATGGTTATACTTAAATCCATTGCTCTCGGTCTGGGATGCAACACAATTATTAAATTACTTGAGATTACGGAGAGTAATTATCAAAGTGTTTGCCAAAGTATTTACACTAAAATGGGTGTTCATAATAGTTTTACTGCAGTGCAATTTGCTTTTAAAAACGGCTTGTTGCAAGAGAAAGAATTTACATCATAAAAGTTAAAGGGCTTAGCGCTTGAATTTGCAACAAAAAACATCGATCGAATTAAACCTCTTTCAGAAAGAGATTGCTTTATCGTTTTAAAAGAGTTAAGTGCTAAACTCCCATAGAATCTTAACGAAATAAAAAGCGAAAGCCACGCTGATTATAAACTTTAAAAAGACACCCGTTAAAAAACCGATTAAAGCACCAAATGCTGCTTTTAAAGCTCCTTTTCTATTATTTTGATTCATGTAGAGTTCCCCCAGAAACGCACCACAAAAAGGACCAATAATCAATCCAAAGGGGCCTAGAAATAAAATTCCAAGAATTATCCCTAGACTACTTCCAATGGTACTCCCTCTTCCACCTCCAAATTTTTTTGCTCCCAATACAGGGATAATATTATCGAGCAGGAAAATAAATAATGCAAGGCAAAAGCAAAGAATTAAAAAGCGATTTTCTATTTGAATGGAAGGAGAAAAGCGAAGAATGAATAATCCCAACCAAGAGGTTAAGGGTCCAGGAATTACGGGAAGAAAACTACCTGCTATACCCAGTAAAATAAAAAACCCCGAAAGGGTAATAAGAATTAAATCCATAGGTTAAAAATATCAATTAATATTTGACTCCCCACACTACTTATGGGATAAATGAATAAAAAAATTGTAATTTTAGTTCTTAAAATAATTACTTATGAATTTTAATTCAAAGCCCATTTTGTTTTTGATGTTAAGTGTATTTTTTTTTAATCTCACAGGATGTCATTTTTTTGAATCTAATCAGGTTTCTAATAGCGAAATTACTGCCGCCTCGAGTTGGTCTAAAAAGGACCAATACCCGAGATTTAGCAGCTGTGAAGGGCTTGAGCCTGAAGAGGAAAGAAACTGTTTTGAATCGGTAATTTCCTCTACCATCTATGATTATATTGCAGATCAAGGATGGGTTGCATCACAAAATATTGACGCTGAGGTTGTTTTGAATCTTGTGGTTGATCAAGAAGGTTTTGTATCGATGAAATCCCTAGATGCCTCAGAAAACGTATTGGGAACGATTCCTAATTTAGAGACCACTCTACACGAAGCCGTTAGTATGATTCCTCAAGCCCAAGCTGGAGTAAAAACAAATGTTGGGATATTAGTGGCTACCTCCTTTACACTTCCGCTTCGAATTTTTGCTCAGGAAGAGAACTAATGCAAAACGAGCAAATAATTCTGGGGATTGATCCAGGAACCACAATTATGGGGTTTGGATTAATAAAAACTACTAAAACCTCAATGGAATTGATTCAAATGCACGAATTACATTTAAAGAAATACGACAACCATTTTTTGAAATTGGGGATTATTTTTAAGCGTACCATTGAGCTTATTGAAGAGTATCACCCAGATGAACTTGCAATAGAAGCCCCTTTTTTCGGTAAAAATGTTCAGTCTATGCTCAAGTTGGGAAGGGCGCAAGGGGTCGCCATGGCAGCTGGATTGTCTCGTGAGATTCCCATTACAGAATACTCTCCAAAAAAAATTAAAATGGCCATTACTGGAAACGGAAATGCTTCCAAGGAGCAAGTGGCTAAAATGCTTCAAAGTCTGTTAAAAATAAAAACCCTTCCAAAAAACTTGGATGCGACAGATGGTTTGGCCGCTGCAGTTTGTCATTATTATAATCAAGGAGCAGTGACTCAAGGGAAATCCTATTCGGGTTGGGGAGCATTTGTTACTCAAAATCCTAAAAAAGTAAAATCATAAACCCTAATTTTTATTCTATTTGGCAATGTCCAATTTATACTTCCATTTTCCTTTTTGTAAACAAGCTTGTCATTATTGTAATTTTCATTTTTCTACCAATCAAAAAGGGATTGATCAGATGTGGGGAGCAATGCAAAGAGAGTTAGAACTTCGTTCAGATGAGGTAAACGATCCTTTGGAGAGTATTTATTTTGGTGGAGGTTCTCCCTCTCTTTTACCGCATGATAAAATAATCCAGTTGCTAGGACAGGTGAGAACCCAATTTTCACTGCAGGAACAACTTGAAGTTACTTTAGAAGTAAATCCTGATGATGTTACCCAAAAGTATTTAAGAGAACTAAAACAAGCAGGGGTGAATCGTTTAAGTCTTGGAATCCAATCTTTTCATGAAAAAGATTTGCGACTCATGAACAGGGCACATTCCCAAGAGCAGGCATTCAATGCCCTAAAATGGGTATCTCAAGTCTTTACTAACTTTTCGGTTGATTTGATTTATGGTATGCCAAATTCAACGATGGAAGAGTGGGAAGAAAACCTCCATCGGCTTATGGAATTTAACCCTCCTCATCTATCGACTTATGCATTAACCGTTGAAGAAAAAACGGTGCTTCATCATCAAGTAGAAAATGGATCGGTACCCCTTTTGGAAGAGGAAGAGGTTAAGGCACAATATAACTTTTTGGTTAAAAAATTGGAAGCCTTAGGTTATGTCAATTACGAATTTTCAAATTTTGGAAAGGAAGGGTTTTTCTCAGTTAATAATCAAAACTACTGGAATGGGAAACCTTATATAGGAATTGGTCCCTCTGCACACAGTTATGATGGATCTTCCTCTCGAAGTTGGAATGTGTCAAATAATCATAAGTATTTAAGTGCTATTGAAAATGGAACCCTAGAAAGAGAAGCGGAAATTTTAAGTACAAAAGATCAATATAACGAGTATGTGATGACAGGACTCAGAAAAATTGAAGGAATCTCATTAGATCATGTGAAGCATACTTTTGGTAACATGTATGCTGCATATATGGAAGCACAAGTCACCCGACATTTGGAAGAGAGAAACTTTTTTTGGGATGGTGATTTCTTGAAAATTACACCCAAGGCTAAATTTTTATCGGATGGACTTGCAGCCGATCTATTTAAAATATAGAGAATTACTCTTGCTGTTTAAGTAAATCAAGATAGTGAGAGTAAAATCGTGGAATTGTTTCTATCCCCTTAAAGAAATTAAAAAGTCCATAATGCTCATTGGGGGAATGAATTGCATCACTATCAAGTCCAAAGCCCATTAAAATTGATTTTACTCCTAATTCTTTTTCAAACATGGGTACGATTGGAATACTACCACCTCCTCTACTCGGAATAGGAGCAATACCAAAAGTGTCAAGATAAGCTTTATGAGCAGCTTGATATCCTATGGTTGCTGTAGGGGTCACATATGCATAGCCTCCATGGTGTTTTTCAACCTCAACTGTAACGCCTTGTGGAGCTAAAGATTTGAAGTAGGTGGTGAACAAGTCACTTATTTCATTCCATTCTTGATCTGGAACCAAGCGCATTGAAATCTTTGCATGCGCTTTGCTGGCAATCACGGTTTTGGCACCCTCACCTATATAACCTCCCCATATCCCATTTACATCGAGGGTGGGACGAATGGTTCTCCGCTCTTCGTTGCTGTATCCTAGTTCTCCTTGAACAGCATTAATACCAATTGAGGATTTAAAATCTTCGAGATCAAAAGGTGCTTTTGCCATTTCATTGCGTTCTTCTGGTGAGAGTTCTTCCACGCGATCATAAAATCCTGGGATTGTTATTTTATGATTTTCATCGTGAAGTTTAGCAATCATTTCACATAAAACATTAATCGGATTGGCAACCGAACCTCCGTATAATCCTGAGTGTAAATCACGATTGGGCCCCGTCACTGTAACTTGCATATAGCTCAATCCACGTAAGCCTGTTGAGATTGAGGGCTGGGTTCGTGAAATCATACCCGTATCTGAAATTAGAATAATATCACAGTTTAATTTTTCTTTATTGTTTTTTACGAATTCTTCCAAGTTATCACTCCCAACTTCTTCTTCTCCCTCTATCATGAATTTGATGTTACATTCAAGATCTCCCTCGCTTAGCATTACTTCTAGAGCTTTGACATGCATAAAAACCTGTCCTTTGTCATCACAAGCTCCTCGAGCAAAAACAGCACCTTCAGGATGAACGGCATTTGTTTTTATCACAGGCTCAAAAGGTGGACTATCCCATAAATCGATTGGATCTGGTGGTTGAACATCATAGTGTCCATACACTAAAACAGTAGGTAGTTTGGGGTCAACTAAATAGGCTCCATATACGATTGGATGTCCAGGGGTTTCTATAATTTCTGTATGGGGACACCCAGCATTTTTGAGTGCGTTTTTAACCCAGTGGGCTGCTGTTTTAACATCGTTTTTATATTCAGGATCTGCACTGACAGAAGGGATTTTAAGGAAGTCAATCCATTCGTTTAAAAACCGTTTTTGAGTTGATGTTAAGTCCATGAGTTAAGTGATCTTGATTAATTTGTAAAGTTAACAATGTATTTTTTTTAGAAGAGGAAAATTTATTGGAAAACTTAATTATATTTGTCGTCCCTAAAGCGGGTGTGGTGAAATTGGTAGACACGCTAGACTTAGGATCTAGTGCTTCGCGGCATGGGGGTTCGAGTCCCTTCACCCGCA
>JAQWJV010000012.1 GCA_029248185.1 Flavobacteriaceae bacterium
ATTTATCTTTTGAATTTTGTGATATCATCCAACTGTAGACAAATGTAATTATGAAAAAATTCATTTGTGAGTAGGGTCTTATTCTAGGAAAATTAAAAAATGAATCAACCAGATACACAACAAGACACAAAAATAAAATTAAAGGTAAAAGCTTATCTTCCCTTTTAATTATTTCCTTTACAATAAAAGTAAATATTGAAATAAAAACTGAAATAAAAATCAATAACCCCAATATTCCGGTTTCGGCTCCAATTTGTAAAAAGTCGTTGTGTGTGTGTTTAGGGACCTGATAAGAATCCATTCTGGAACTTGCGTATTTAATACCCATGATTTTCCAATTACCTATTCCTACTCCCAATAAAGGGTAATCGATTATTCCTTGAATTGCTTCCTTATAATTTTCAAGTCTGTAATTTGTTGAGTCATCATTTAAACTGGTAGCTCTGTTTAAAACGGTTAAATTATCAGAATTTTGATATAAAAAGGTCTGAATACCTGAAGTGAAGATGCTAATTAATATTACAATTAAAACGTCTTTTTTTGAAAGAATTTTTTTACTAAAAAATTTACTTTGAAATGAAAGAGTTGATATTAGTATAATAATTAGTATTATAAAACAATAAATACTTGATCTAGAAGCTAATACTAACAGCATAAATAACATTAAAGAAAATAATGTAAGCAGAAATCTGATGTATTTATTTTTTTGATTGAAAATCAAATAAAAGAGAATTGGGATTTTTAATAGGATTGCGTAAGAATTAAATAATTGGTTTGAGGCAAAACCTTGAAGCTCTCTAAGCCTAGCTATTCCATTCTCAAAAGTGTAATTTTCCAAAAAAATGCTAAACGAATACAATGTTTCAATAGCTCCCAAAATAACTATTGGAATAAAAAATAAACTAATCCTCTTATAACCAGGAGCTAAAAAAGCAATAAAACAAATTGAAATAAAGAGTGTTAAATATTGAGAAAATTCAACTAACCCCTCTATAAAATTAAAGGCATTGGTTATGGTTATTAGTTGCCACATCAAAAAAATAAAGTAAAGAATTAAAAGCGGTCTGCTTTTAAAAAAGTCTAGGGACAAATATAATTTTTGAAATGATATTAAAATAAAAATTATTAAACAGACAACACTAAAATATAGGTAGCCCACTGCCAACCTATCTACAACCATAAATGTTGGCACAAATGGAAAAAGAAAGAATAGTAATGGAAGTATTCTATTTGATATTTCTGCTATTTTTTCCATAAAAAACCCCCTCGTTGGAGGGGGCTAATTTAAAAACAAATATTTAAATATTTGCCTTAAAAAATGATTAGTTTAACCAACCAATTCTTGAAAAGTCTGTTGCATTTGATGTAGCAGCAGCATTAGCCTCTTCTGGTAAAATTACATCATTTCTTCTACTTTCTACAGGGTAAACATTTGCAGCAGTAGTAACTTTAGAAGCTGTACCAGCATTAGCAGAATATGTAGAACTTAATTCTGTGAAAGCAGCTCCTGATAATGAGACATTCTTAACTGCATCCGCCTGAGTTTTTCCGAAATAACCTATTTCTGACAAAATACTTCCAGCTGTACTAGATTCAATTGTTAATACTATGTCCTTACCTTTAGTAACGTTATCAGCAGTTGATTTAGTAAAACTTGCATCATTACCAATTACGATACCGATATTACTATCTGTAGATTGTTTCCCTCCAGTAAAGACTAATGAAACGGCTTTATTCAAAGAACCTGTTCCTCTGTCTTTAGCGGTGAATTTGATAAGTCGATCTGTTGTTTGACCTAAAGTTCCATCTCCTGCTGGTGTTGTAATAGTGTAACGCTCAAGAGCATCTGTTGTGTATTTAGCAACCCATTTAGATACAAGTTCATTAGCTACCGCAACAGTACCTGTTAAAGCAGTTCCTGTTACTGTAACAGATCTACCTTCAATAGTCATAACAAGTGTATCTGAAACATTAGTAGTTCCAGCAGTTGCATGAACAGCACCAGTTGCAGAGTTTTCACTTGCAGTACTGTTAGGACCAATTGCAATGTAAGCTACTGGGTTACCACCATCTGTGGCTGTCATTGTTACGCCAGCAGCAGTAGCAGCTGTTGTAGCAGCAGCAGTCAAGATTTGTGTTGAAATAGCAACTTGATTGTTATCGTCTAAGTCAACAGCAGTGCTTCCCCCTACAAGATCAGCTTTATTAGCAAAAGCAGCGAAGCCAGCTTGACCATTTGGAATAATGAACGATCTTTTTGCAGTTGTTGAAGCATCTCCAGTATCAGCAGTATTAGGAACTACATAAGCAATTCTTAACTTAGTGTCCTGAGAAGCTTCATCAATACCAGCAGCCCATAGAACTTCAGAAGTAGTATCTCCTTCAGTTGTAAAGTTTACTGAATCAACAAATACAGACATTTTAGAGTCAGCATCAGCTTCAACAGCAGCTAAATAAGTATAAGCAGTTAAGATTCCACTTTCAGATGTAACATCTCCTAAATCGTTTGCTTCACCATCTCCTGTTTTAGTAGATGCAGTATCATCTTCGTCTTCGAATGAAGCTTCAATGTCATTGTCATAAATATAAACTTCTGGAGATCCAGTTGCACCTGCAGCAGCAAGTCCAGTAAAATCAACAGTAGTTAAATCATCATTCCCTGTAACTTGAAGATACTCTACTTTATCAGAACTTATGTTTAAGTTTGTTAAAGAAGTATTGTCAATTACTTTGATTGTACCGTCTAATTTTGCACCAGTTGCAGAACCAGCAATAAATGAATTATCTATTGTTACTGTTTCCAAATCAAAGTTTTGTATTACATGAACAGCTGTTGCTGATGCTCCTGTTAGAGTAACAGTTGCAAGGTCAGAGTTACCGTTTCCAGCTCCAGTTGCACCAATTTGAACAGAACCATCAACCTCAGCTGAAATTGTTTATGTATCTAGGTTACCATTTCCTTGTAAATCAACAGCACCAACTTTACCTGAAAGAGTAATAGTAGTAATACTATTATTGTCAACAAATGAAATTGCAGGACCTGAAAGGTCTGTAGCTGTATCAGGATCTAATGCACCTGCAACAGTTAAAGTTTCAAGATCATCAGATGAATCAATATCTAAAGTAACCGCTTTATCAGAAGTATAAGTTTCAACTCCTTCAAGAATTTCTACATGCCCTTTGAAACCATTAACTGTAACAGTAGCAACATCTTTAACTTTAATAGTTCCATCAAGAATGTTTGTAAAAGTCAATGAAGCAGGACCTGTAATATCAAGTGTGATATCTTTTTGGTCACCATCAGCGTCAACGTCATCTAACTTGTTAGGGAATGCTGCACCTTCATCAACTTCTACAGTTAAGTTTAGTGGAGGATAACGTACCAATTCTGTTAGGTGTAATTCAGTTGCTTTACTAAATGCAATTGTATTAGCAGTTGTATCTGTGTAAAATTTCTGAACAGATGTTAATGCTCTAAAGTCAATTTTATCGACTTTACTTTTGTAGTCATCGTACAAGTAAATGTTTTGAGCAGAAACAAGACCCTGCGCAATGTATCCACCAGCTTGCTTAAGAGTAAGCGTAGCAGTACCCGTAAGATTGTTGAAAGTCATTGCAGGAACTGATGACGTAGTAGCTACATAGCTAAAGTCTTTAACCGTAGTTAAAATGTTATCAATTGTTTCCTGTAACTTTACAGCATCCATATCAGCAGTAGCATTAATGTCAACATTACCGTTAACGATAGCAATAGCATCATCCATACCATGGAAAATGTCAAGTGTTGCAACAGAGTTGATAGTTACGTCACCAGTAAAAACTGCCGATGCATTCAATAACTCTTCTAAATCTTCAGCATTTGCGTCAACACCAGCTTGGATATTAGCAACATCTTCAGCAGATGCAGCATCTTCAGCAGCAGCATTTAACTCTTCAACAGCAGCATCAATGTCTGCAAGTCCATCAGCTAAAGCAGTATCAATTTGACTTGATAAACTTGACTGTAATGAAGCTACAGTAGCTGATAGTGATTGAAGATCACTCTGAACCTGAGTTAAACCAGCAACTGTTGTAGTCAGTGCAGTAATTTGATTCTCAAGGTCGGTAAATTGATCGTCGTAATTCTGACATCCCACTACGAGTAGTGCACCTGCCAAAATACTTAATAAACCTTTTTTCATTTTGATAAAAAATTAAATTAAAATTAAAAATATTAAATGTTTGTGAGGATGTGTTGGATCAGCAGTTGCCTTTGTTTCCAAAAATTTTGCTTTAGAACACAGCGTTCACAGTTATAGAATCTTTGCAAGTATCGTGCCAAAGTTATTTTTTTGTTAAAAAAGAATGGGGTTTTCTAAAAAAAAGAAGGTTTGTGCTGTTAGGCACAGCAAATATTATGGGTTAACACAAATAATGCACTATGTTTTATTAACAATTTGGTGTGTGTCTTTGGGAAAGGAAAAGAGTGTCTATTGTTTAGTGAAAATACGTTTGAAGCAGTAAAATTAGGAGTGTGTTATTTAGGTTTGGTTTGAGAACAAGTTATAACACCCCCTAACCCCTTGTTGGGGGTGAGGAAATTGGGCGTCTACCCATGCTGGAGGTATTTAAAGCTACTCCTTTCTGACTTTTAAACCAAGTCACAATAATTTTTACCTTTGAAAGAAACAAGAAGAAAATGAAAAAAAGATATGGATTCCTTTTAGCTTTTTTATTGATCCAATGCAAAGAAAAAAAGCCTGAAATGACAGTTGCTACTGTCCAGAAAGCACAGCAGATACATTTAAAAACAACCATCCTAGACACCCATGATGATATCAATGTCAAAAACTTTACAGACAGTCTCAATTACACGCAAGACATAGACACCCAAGTAAACCTCCCCAAAATGCAGGCAGGGGGGTTGGATGTGGCTTGGTTTATTGTCTATACAGAACAAGGGGATTTGACCGAAAGAGGATATAATAAAGCTGCAGAAAATGCACAAGCTAAGTTTAATGCCATACACAGACTGGTAGAACAATACGGAAAAGATAAAATCGCTTTAGCCACCAACGCTCAACAAGTGGATAGCATTCGAAGGTTAGGAAAAAAAGTTGCCATGATTGGCGTAGAGAATGCCTACCCCTTGGGTGAAAAGTTAGATGATCTTTCCCGCTATTACAAAATGGGTGCGCGGTATATGTCATTGGCGCACAATGGTCACAATCAGTTTTCAGATTCGAATACGGGAGAATTTGACAATACCTCAAAACACAATGGAATCAGTGAGCTCGGGAAACAGCTCATTGAAAGAATGAACTACCTTGGAATTATGGTCGATATTTCTCATCCCTCAAAAGAAGCGATACGACAAACCATTGCGTATTCCAAAGCACCCGTTATTGCCTCACATTCTTCTGCCAGAACCTTAAGCGATCATCCCCGAAATTTGGACGACCAGCAATTGCAATGGGTGAAAGAAAGTGGAGGTGTTGTCCAGACAGTAGCTCTTGGAACATTTATCAACAAAGAAAAAGATGCGGCCTTTAAAAAAGCAAAAGATTCCCTTTTAAAATTGAATCCAGAGGCAGCTTTAGAAAGCCTCAAAAAGAACAATCCTCCTGTCAATGTTTCTGATTTTGTAGATCATATTGATTACATTAAAAATAAAATTGGTATTGACCATGTCGGTATCAGCTCGGACTTTGACGGTGGTGGCGGAATTGAGGGATGGAAAGACGCCTCTGAGACGTTTAATGTGACCCTTGAACTCGTGAAAAGAGGCTATACCGAAAAGGAAATTGCTAAAATTTGGAGTGGTAACCTACTGCGTGTCTTGGAGGAAACTCAAAGGGTAGCCGAGGAATTACAAGCTAAAAATTAATTCATCGAAGCTTTCGCTCCAACCATTCCATCAGCAGGCCGATCCCTTTGCGAACTTCAGCAACACTGGTCGTATGATGATTTACCATAATGGAAAATACATAGATTTTTCCCTTGGGATGTACCCAATAACCTGAAAGATTATGGTTATGTCTCAGGGTTCCCGTTTTAGCATACAGCGCTGAATGGGTATATTGCTTTAAGGTTCCCGAAGTAGCACCTCTAGGAAAATAGGTTTGAATGGTTTCCCAACCAAGGTTTTCATGAATTTTTTGCAAAACCCTAACAAGGGTTCTGGGGGTGATCATATTGTAACGAGATACCCCTGAGCCATCCACCCACTCAACAGGATCGGGAAGCCAGGCGTTCCATTGTTCTAACAATAAGGCAATCGCTTTGTCGGATTGCATCGTATCGAAATTTTGTTGGGAAATCATGAGAAGTAAAGCTTCAGCAATTCCATTATCACTGTCTTGTAATAAAGCTTTGTATAGCATTTCTTCTTGATCTGTATATAAAAAATTCCATTCCAATTGCGCCTTTGAATTTGTAACAAGTTCAACGTTTTGATGGGTTTGTTCCTCCAGTAATTTTGCGAAAAGAGAATCGCTGGTCATAAACGGACGGTAAAGAGTTTCTGCTGTTTTCCATGCCTTAGGATTGAAATAAAACTGATTTCGTTTGTGTTTTCTAACCCATGCACTGGCAGTAGTGTCTAAAACAGTTTTAGATTCAAAAAAAGAAGGAACGGTTTTGAGAGTGTCCTCCACAACTTGCGCTTGAACTACATTTCCAAATAAAGGAAACCTACTGCGCTCAGCGGCATAATAATAGGAATAGTCATCCCAAGTCCAACCACTTCCCAGCGGCTGGGGGGGCTCCTTGTTTACATGATAAATCCACGACCCCTTTTGATTGAAAAAAGAATCAAGAAGGGTGTCTTGATAAAAGGGGTGAAATAATAAGGGATAGCCCGTACTTTTAAAATGAAAAATACTGTCCTGCTCTTTAAAGTAGGAAACTGCGGGAAGTTTTTTAAAGTATTGGATTGCACCCAAAAAAGTAAGCAGTTTGGTGTTGGAGGCTGGAGTCATATAATGCGTTGCCTGATAGGCTGCAACGGGTTTCACCTTTTCTAAAGTGGAGATACTAATACCCAGGTGTGCCTTTTGAAAGGCTTCTATTTTTTGCAGCTGTCTTGCAATACGTTTTTTAGAAAGCCGCTGCCCCCAGAGTAAAGACGTGCCGAAAAAAAGAAAAAGAAAAATTCCCAAACGCATTTCGTAAAGATATTAAAAAAGAGATTCCCTCCCTCCTTATAAGTGGGACTAGGGGGGTGTTCTTTCCTACCCTATTAAAATCCAAATGATACTCCCCCAAAGAGATTCCTTACTGGGGCTGGTTCATAATGTCTGGCACCAAAAGCATTTAAACGAATATTGTCAAAGTAGGTTGCATTCAAGAGATTGTGAATCCCTCCAAAAAAGTTGAGTTGTCCCCATGAAAAATCTACTCCTTTTCGGACTTGGAAACGAAGACGTTGATAGCCTTTAACTTCAGCAGTATTTGAATTATTAGCGTAAAATTTTCCAATATGTTCGCCTGTCAATTGAAATTGCCATTCACTGGTTGTGTTATATTCGACCTGAAGAAAAGCTTGAGCATTTGGGATTCCGGGTAAGCGATTTCCCTCCCATTCCGAAGCATCCTCGTTTGCGGCATCAAAAAGATAGGTGGCTTGAGTTAAGCTGGCTTGGAATTTCCATTCCCTCCAACGGGCTTCTCCAAAAAGTTCAAGACCATAGCGTTGGGTCGCTCCTGTATTGCGATAAAAAGAACGTCCTGGAAAAGCTTCCAATTCGTAGGGTAAAATTTCGTTTGAACTTTGTATATAAAAAAGCGTCGCTTCCAGTCTAGAGTTGGCACCCAAACTTTTCCAGCCCACTTCATAATTTAAGGCACGCGAGGGATCTAAATTTAAATTAAGTCCTTCTTCGCCTGAAGGATTTGCAGAAAGTTCAGATAAAGCAGGCGTCTCAAAACTGGTTGAAAAATTAAAAAAAAGATGCTGCTTTTCCACAATTGCATAACTAATCCCAATACTTGGATTTAAAACTGAATAGGTTTGATTTTCAACAACTGAATCTGCACCTACATTTTGGTGATCAAAACGTAAACTGGTTCGAAGCAACCATTTCTTAGACTGAATCTCATCCAAAATGTAGACCCCAAAACTCCCAAAACGTTCTTCTTGTGAAAAGACATTTGCCCCTTGCTCCCCTTTTTGATTCAAAAAACGGTCTCTTTGATCCCTTTGAAGCGCGGTCTCTGTCCCGATTTGCCAGCGATGAACAAAATTATTCTTTTTTTCTGTGTAGGTCAGTCTACTTCCCAACCCATAATAATTGCGATATAAATCAATTATTCCTCCATTTTCAAAAGGTAATTTTCCATAAAAATCACGAAGGGAATAAAACGCATAGGTATCCCATTTCCATTGACTTCGCCAATTTTGAAGCCAACGTAAACCCAGTTTAAATTGATTGACTTGTTCAAAAGTATCATAGTCCTTATTGCGTTGTCTGGCTTGGACTCGATCGGTCAATACTTCGTCCATTGTCAATCCTCCCGCGTCTTCTGCTCTTGGACTTTGTGTATAATTCAACTGCGCTTGAAGACTTGATGTAGCACTGAATTCATGTTTTATTTTGGCATTAAAAATATTTTGCTGCAAACCGCTAAAGGTCCGATATCCCTCTGTTTTTGTCCTGTTAAAATGAAATAAAGAGGTTGTTTTAGCTGTTTTAAAGGAAGTGCTAAGCTGATACGATTGCAAGCCAAAAGCGCCAAAAGTTGATCGAACCCGAACCGACTCTCCTTCCAAACGATCTAACGTATTTAAGTAAAGTACCCCACCGGAGGCATTTCCATATAAACTTGCAGAGGGGCCTCTAAGGACCTCAAGATTTTGTAACAATCCCAAAGGAAGGTTATCCAATTGACCCTGTCCATCAGGAGTCGTTTCAGGAATTCCATCTACGATTATTTTAATTCCCCGAATTCCAAAAACCGCCCGAGCCCCAAAACCACGAATAGAGATTCTCAAATCTTGAGCATAATTGTTCGCATTTAGAGAAAATAACCCTGGTACAGCTCCCAGATATTCCTGTAAAGATAACTGCTGATGTAAGGCTTGCACTTCATTTAGGTTAATAACGCTAAGCGAAAAAGGAAGCACACTTCTTGGCGTATTCAATTTCGATACCTTTAATGCAACTTCTTTTAAAGTAATTGTACTTGTAAGACTTGTATTTTGTGCACCGACAAATTCACTCATAAAGAAGAGCACAACTAAATAAACAAAAGCCCACTTTTGCCCTAAAACAATCTTCATCCTAACACCTATTTTATAAATTTGCATAAAGATACTCATTTATGTACCTCTCTGATGCAGAAGAAATTGTTGCTTTAATTGTTGCCATTGCTATTGTAATAGGTTTTGTAGCAAGTACCTATATGGAGATTAAAAATACCATTGCTGAGGATAAAGAAAAAAGAGCGGAAAAGCATCATAATGAAGAAAAAATCAGAACATTAATCGAATATCTCAATTCCAAAAAGAAACTTATAGATACGCTGGAACACACCAAAAAAACCCTTAAGGACAAAGAGAATAGAAAATAAACACTACATTTGTACCTACAACAGTTGAAAATTCACAGTATGAAAAAGGTGTTCCACGCCTCTTCGACCAGAGGAGAAGCAGACCATGGCTGGCTTCACGCCAAGCACTCTTTTAGTTTTGCAAATTATTTTAATCCCGAAAGGATTCAATTTGGTGCTCTTCGGGTTTTAAATGACGACATTATTGCGCCCGGAATGGGATTTGGAACCCATCCCCACAACAATATGGAAATTATTACCATTCCATTGGTAGGTGCTTTAGAGCATAAAGACAGCATGGATAATATTGGGGTAATTGAAGCAGACGAAATTCAAGTCATGAGTGCAGGTACCGGAATCTATCATAGTGAATACAATAAAAACAAAGATCAATCCGTACATTTATTACAGCTGTGGGTATTGCCTAATCAGCAAAATGTGACTCCTCGTTATGATCAAAAAAGTATTAAAGAATTTAAAAAGATCAATTCACTTTACGCCGTTGTAAGCCCAGATCCTGAGGGTGGTACACTCTGGATTCATCAAGATGCGTGGTTTCATTTAGGAGATTTCAATCAACAGACCACCTTAAATTACAGCCTCAATAAAAAAGGAAATGGCGTTTACGCTTTTCTGATAGAGGGCCTTGCAGAGATTGAAGGAGAACGGTTAGAAAAAAGGGATGCTATAGGATTGTGGGAAACAAATTCATTCTCCATCACTGTCGAAAAAAACACAAGAATATTACTAATTGAAGTACCTAAAGATTAAACATAAATAGATGAAAGAACCCTCTGCCAAAGAAGTTTTGGTTTTATTAGAAAATAAAATTAATACAGGACAATACAATGACAGCGTTCACAAAATAAAGTTGATAACGGCTCATGAGGTCATTAAAAAAATCTTAGAAAACGAGTATTAATTTATTGGTATACGCGAACATAATCGATCAAATACTCCTTTGGAAATTCTACCTCAGTTCCAACTGATCCCCCAAAGTTTCCTCCCACAGCAAGATTTAACAACAAAAAGAAAGGTTTGTTAAAAGGCCATGTTTCAGCAGTTTGTGATTGAACGGAGTATTGATAAACCCTGTTTTCATCCAAATAGAAGTCAATGTAAGTCTCGGTCCAATCTATTGCAAAGACGTGAAAATCGTCTTCAATATTTGGAACGGGAGTTATCTGGGTATTGACCGTATTCCCATGGCTGCTTCGTGTATGAACTGAAGTAAAGACTTGCCCTGGATTTCTCCCTACATATTCCATGATATCAATCTCACCACAATCAGGCCACGAATTGGTATCGATATCCGCTCCTAAAGCCCAAAAGGCGGGCCAAAGACCTGCGCCTGTAGGAACCTTTACTCGTGTTTCTATCCTTCCGTAGGTAAATTCCTGCTTCCCTTTTGTTAAAATTCTTGTTGAGCTATAATTTCCTTCTTTTTTAGCTGTAATAATTAATAAGCCATCTTCAAGACGATGATTGCGGTCGGTATAAGATTGCAGTTCATTATTTCCCCAGCCACATAAATTGGGGCAGCCATCGCCTAATTCAAAACTCCAATTATTTAAATCCAGAGTAGATCCATCAAATTCATCTGCCCAAACTAAAACCCTTTCTCCCGATCCCTTTTCAGGGGTATCTTCAGTTAAAGATTCATCATTAATACTTTGAGTATTGGATCCATCTGACTGGCAAGAAAACAATAAAAAAGAGAGTGAAAAAAGGAGGAGGGGATTTTTCATGTCATTTTGAATTTAAGCCATAAAGATAATTGAATTGTTATCTTTAACTCAAATAAATGATACAAATGGATTTAATTCCAAGTGCAGGTCTTTCCATTATGTCCTTAGTCCGAGGTTTCATTGGTATGGGCGTTCTTCTATTGATCGCGGTACTTTTGAGTAATAATAGACGACAAATTGCTTGGAAAACTGTTGGTGTAGGACTCTTAATTCAGATTCTCATAGCCATTGGTGTAATGAAAATTGGATTCATAAAAAGTGTTTTTGAAACCCTTGGAAATTTTTTTGTCAAAATACTGGAATATACCGGGGAAGGAACAAAAATGTTACTTGGCGAATTCGGAAATGTTGAAACCTATGGGTTTATCTTTGTTTTTCAAGCGCTTCCCGTCATTATATTCTTTTCTGCCCTCAGCTCCATTTTATATTATTTTGGAGTGATTCAAAAGATTGTGGGTTTACTCGCCCGTGCATTAACTAAACTTTTCAAAATCTCTGGAGCTGAAAGTCTCTCTGTTGCAGGCAACATCTTTCTGGGTCAAACAGAGGCGCCCTTATTAATTAAAGCCTATTTAGAAAAAATGAACCGTTCCGAGATTTTCCTCCTTATGGTGGGGGGAATGGCTACAGTTGCTGGAAGTGTATTGGGTGCTTATATCGGATTTTTAGGCGGAGATGATCCTGTTCAACGCTTGGAGTTTGCAAAAAGTTTATTGGCAGCCTCAGTAATGGCTGCTCCCGGGGCCGTTGTTATTGCAAAAATAATATATCCCCAAACAGAAGAAATTTCTACTCAAGTAAAAATCTCTCACGATAAAATTGGAGAAAATTTCCTTTCAGCAATCTCCATGGGTACGGGAGAAGGAATAAAAATGGCTGTTAATGTTGCTGCGATGTTGCTGGTTTTTATTGCCCTTATTGCATTAGTAAATAATCTCTTTAGTGGTGTGGGTGATCTTTTAGGTTTAAATTTATGGGTGGCAAATAATACTGTTTATGATCATTTTTCAATTGAATTTGTATTGGGTTATCTTTTTGCTCCACTCATGTGGCTCCTTGGAGTGGCACAAGAAGACATGACCCTTATGGGACAACTACTTGGAATAAAAATTGTAGCTAGTGAATTTGTTGGTTATACCCAATTAGTCGAGTTAAAAAATAGTATGAGTAGTCTTCACTTCACCTATCAAAAATCTGTTGTAATGGCAACCTATATGCTCTGTGGATTTGCCAATTTTGCATCCATAGGAATACAGGTTGGAGGCATTGGAATTATCGCTCCAAAAACGCGTAAAATGTTAACTGAACTTGGTTTTAAAGCCATGATTGCCGGTTCTTTAGTCTCTTTAATGTCGGCTACTATCGCAGGTGTTATTTTAGGTTAAAGCACTGTTGCTTTCACTTTTTTCCAAATTTTAACCAAGAAATAAGCAGAAACCACTGCCAATCCCGTCAGTGGAAACGCTAATTGATAATCCCCATATATATAATATCCTGTGGCAAACATCGTACTGTAAATCATAAAACAACCCAATAACATGGCGATAATACCTGAAGGAACACTCCAGCCCTCATCTCCATCTTCCAGCTGTATAGATTCCGCTTTGGAGTCTTTAATCACTTTAGCCCAGCCTGGACCTCCCGGTTGTGTTTTTTTATAAAAAGAACGCAAAACAGACTGATCTTCCGATGGCGTTACATAAGTAGCCAAGAGCCACAAACTCGTGGTGACAAAAACTACAAAAGGAAATTCTGCCCAAGTTGGTAAAATACCTTCTGAACCAAAAAGGGAGGCTTTAATTGTGGGAATGGTTAGTAATAAAGAAACCACACCAGAAGCTACCATGGCTGTTATTTCACTCCAAGCATTGATCCGCCACCAAAACCATCTTAGAATAAAAATAAGTCCTGTCCCAGCTCCAAACACTAACAACAAATTAAACAACTGCATTGCGTTTTGTAATAATAGAGCCAACAGTGTACTCAATACCATGAGGACTACCGTTGAAATTCTACCTACTGCAACCAAGCGTTTTTGTGAGGCATCGGGATTGATTTGTGTTTTGTAAAAATCATATACAATATAAGAGGACCCCCAATTGAGTTGTGTTGATATGGTACTCATATAGGCTGAAATAAGCGAGGCTAAAACAAGCCCTAGTAGACCTGTAGGAAGTTTTGTCAACATCGCAGGATACGCTAAATCATGCCCTAGTTTATCTGGAGTGATATTTGGAAATGCTGACTGAAGACTAGCCAAGTCAGGGAAAACAACCAAGGAGGCTAAGGCAACTAAAATCCAAGGCCATGGGCGTAAAGCATAGTGCATAATATTAAAGAAAAATGTGGCTCCAATGGCATGGTTTTCATCTTTTGCTGCAAGCATTCTTTGGGCAATATATCCCCCACCACCGGGTTCCGCTCCTGGATACCATGAGCTCCACCACTGTACCGCCAAAGGAATAATCAAGAGCGTAATTAAAGCTTCTCGATTACCAAAATCGGGAAGAATATTTATTTTTCCTGCAACATTTTCGTTAGCCAAAAGGGCTTGAATTCCTCCTACTTCAGGCATATTAACCAAATAATAGGCAGCCCCTATTGCCCCACCCATTGCAACAAAAAATAAAATAACATCTGTGTAGACTACCCCCTTAAAACCTCCAATGGCACTGAAAGTTACCGTAACTAATCCTGCCGTTATAACGGTTTGCCAAGGCTCTAGCCCTAGCATAATTCCACCTATTTTGATTGCTGCAAGTGTTACCGCAGACATCGTAATAACATTAAAAACAATTCCTAAATAAATTGACCTAAACTGACGTAAGAAGCGCGCTGGTTTTCCACCATAACGCAATTCATAAAACTCAAGGTCTGTATTTACATTCGATTTACGCCATAATTTTGCATAGACAAATACAGTCAGTAAGCCTGTAATCAGAAAAGCCCACCAAACCCAGTTTCCTGAGACCCCATTGGTTCGAACAATATCCGTAACTAAATTAGGAGTGTCTGTAGAAAAAGTAGTTGCTACCATAGAAAGACCCAATAACCACCAAGGCATACTTCGCCCCGATAAGAAAAAATCATTGGCACTTTTTCCAGAGGTTTTGGACACATAAATTCCAATGCCTAAGGAAACCGCAAAAAATAAAAATATTATAATCCAATCTATCGTAGTAATTTGCATCTGTAAATTCTTAAGGTTTCGCTTTAAAGGTAAATAAAAATCCATTTTATCCTATAAATTGTTGTTAAATCCCTTGAGAATGAACTTATTTCCTGCTAGGTTTGTCTTATTATGTTATTCAATGGATTATGATTCGTTTAAAACGGTTTGTTTTTATCGTATTCTTCTTCCTCCCTTTCGGTCGAATTTGGGGGCAAACTTCTGTTGAAACAAGCGAAAAGCCAAAAATAGTAATTCCACCTCCGGAAAATAAAGGACCAAGCCTTTTGCAGCCCAAACAAAAAAAAGAATTTCTTTCTGAAGATTTTTTTAATCCTACCCTTGAATTTAAGGATCCTAAAAGTGATCTCAACAACCCCCCCATTAATTTTGGGAAAAGCGAACAATTTCTAGATGCTGGAAAGCGGTATTTAAATCGCTTAAATAAAAGTAACGAAAAAGAAAAAAATCCCAACCAATTTAAAACAGATCAATATTTAGGCGATTTTAAAAACAATGGTCGTTTTGTTCAAATTGCCGTGCGTGATCATGAATCCCCTGATGGGGATTTAATCCGTATTATGTTGAATGATAAAGAAGTGGTTCCGCGCGTCCTTCTTTTGGAACGTTTCAGAAGCATCTCGATTGACCTGGTAATGGGCTTTAATAAAATAGATTTTGTCGCATTAAATCAGGGAACTTCAGGACCCAATACCGCAGAAGTTCGAGTTTTTGATGATGAAGGGAACTTGGTGGGTGCCAATCGATGGAATTTAGCCACTGGAGTAAAAGCTACTTATATTATCGTCAAAGAAAAATAGCTTAGCCCTGATAAATTTCCATCATTCCTTTAGTAAATAGCGCTACCTCTTCTAAAGTTCCTGTACTTATTCTGCACCAATCGTAAAAGGGTGGAAACGGACGCCCAATGCGCACTCCCTTGGCTAACATGGCCAGCCCTAATTCTCTAATATCCTTTTTTGAATGGAAGAAAATAAAATTGGTATGCGATTTTACATAATCTAAATTTAAATGATCTAAAAGGGAATAGATACGAGCTTTCGCTTCTCTGTTTTTTTCTAAAGAAAACTGGTAAAAAGCATCGTCAACTAAAGCTTCTTTTGCAGCTTCAACCGCTAAAACATTACTCATCGCAACTACATTTTTTCGAATTTTAGCAGCAATCTCAGGTTTAGCAACTAAGTACCCAACACGTAAACCGGCCATCCCATACACCTTTGAAAACGTTTTTGAAACAATTACGTTATCGCCTCGTTTAACAGCATCAATCATACTGGGATAATTTGGTGTTTCAATAAAATCATAATAGGCTTCATCTGAAAAGACAATCGCTTTTTTACTTGCAACGTCACAAAAATCAACCAATTTTTTTGCCGGAACCAAGGTGCCTGTTGGATTGTTTGGATTGCATAAAAAAATCAATTTCGTTTTAGTAGAAATTCGTTTTTCTATTTCATCCAAATCGTAACCCTTATCTTGGCCAACGGGAACCCAATTTATGCTAGCTCCCCATTGTTCAGCATAATCCATCATTGCCAAAAAAGTAGGTTGACCTGAAATTATTTCTCCTCCATTGGAAGCAAAAGTAAGACCGGTAATTCGCAAGCCTTCGGTGGAGCCTCCTGTAATGATTATTGACTCTGGAGAAACACCATGTTTTTGGGCGAGTTGTTCCGCTAAACCATCTGAATAGGCATAGGGATAACGGCAACCATGAATAAAGGACTGCTCAATCCGTTCTTGAACTTTTTTAGAAGGCCCGTAAGGATTCTCATTTGAACTCAATCGGATAATGGGCTCTAAACTTCTGGGTTGAAAATCTATTTTTTGTTGTGCTGAAAGAAGCCCTGAAGGGGCTAACAGTAATCCACCTAATCCTACAGAGGAACGTAACCAGTCTCTTCTTGTTTGCATTGTATTATGTTTTTATAAAGTTTGTACTTTTTAATTAATTAACAAAATTTAATCACTATTTTTCGTTTATGGATCAATGGATTGTAACCCTTGAAGGAATTCTAAAAAACCTAATAAGCCCCTTAGAATGGATTATGCTTTTTGCAGTAGTAGGGGGAGGCTTCTTCTTGATTTTTCAGAGTAAGGGCTATCCCTTTTTAAAAATAAAAAATGCTTTTGGTTTGTTACTCTCTAAAGAAGAAAACCATGGGATTTCAAGGTTTCAAGCCTTGTCGGCAGTGTTAGCCGCAACCGTAGGTTTGGGAAATATTTCGGGGGTAGCCATTGCAATACATTTAGGGGGTCCTGGTGTTTTGGTTTGGATGTGGATTACTGCTGCCATTGGGATGATTATCAAATTTTATTCCTGTACTCTAGCGGTACAACTCAGAGAAATAGATGCACTGGGGGAGCCCTTGGGCGGCCCAATGTTTTATATGCAATTAGGAATAAAAAAATGGGGGAAACCGCTGGCCATTTGGTTTTCTATGGCAGGTCTCTTTGGGGTCTTACCTGCTTTTACTGCCAATCAACTGACCCAAACCTTTATGAATGTTGTGCAACCCGATTCGTTCATTGTACTGGGAGATTTCCAATGGAAATTAATTGTTGGAATTACCCTATCCATCACTAGTGCTTTAGTCATTTTTGGCGGTTTAAAATCAATCGTAAAAGTTACCTCCAATCTTGTCCCTACTATGGTCGGTATCTATTTTATAATGGGGATTTATATTCTTCTGGCCAATATAGAGTCCGTTTTACCTGCATTTTATCTTATTTTTTCAGAAGCTTTTAACCTTGAAACCATGGTTGCAGGAGGGTTTTGGGGGTTAGTCATTTTAGGAGTACGGCGCGCTGTTTTTTCTAATGAAAGTGGTGTTGGAAATGCTCCCATGTATCATGGGCAATCACAAAGTAAAAAAGGCACTGATGAGGGACTAGTCGCCATGCTTGGACCATTGTTAGACACGGTCTTAGTCTGTACTATTACTGGGTTAATTGTCATTATTAGCGGCGCTTATCGGGTAGAAGAATTGAATGGAATTGTCCTTACGCTCGAAGCGTTCAGGCGCTTATTTTTTGGATTTGGAGATGTATTGTTACTCATCATGGTTTTTGTCTTTGGAATCTCAACTCTTTTTACCTATTCCTATTATGGTGTCAAATGCTTTGGCTTTCTTACCCAAAGAAATTGGGGCAACTATTATAATTATTTTTATATCGGTAGTATTATCTTTTCAGCATTAGTTACTGTTGAGGTAGTCATTGGAATTATTGATTTATCCTTTGCATTGATGTGTATTCCCAACATGATTGCCATCCTTTATCTCTCTCAAAGAGTGAAGAAAGAAATGCGAGAACGTAACTGGATTACTTAATTAAAGTAATTCAGCTTTATTCTTCTCCAATGAGAGGCGGCCCTGCAGGCAATAACGCTTTATATTGATAATCTCCTTTTCGTTCTTTAAACTCCTCTTTAATGGATTGAAGCAAGGCTTTATCGGTAAATAAGTCAACCATGGACATCCCTAATGCTTTGGCCGCATAGACCATCCCTTTGTGTCCAATAGACATCCCGCCACAGGCCACTACGGCCCATGAATGCCAGGGAGTTCCTTTGGGTGCAACAGTCGCTCCCATTCGGACAACTGGTACTAGGAAACTGACATCTCCTACATCGGTAGACCCGCCCATGGGATGTTCTGCTGTAGGTTTTAAAGGTCGTATTTTACCATCGATTCCCAATTTAGGTTTGGAAGTCGCTTCCTGAATTTTATAGGCAAATTCTAATTCCTCTTGGGTGTAAGTCAGATCTCCCAAGGTCTCGAGATTTTTTTAAATAGCAGCGCCCCCCACACGGTTGGGAAGGATTTCATGAATCCCCGAAATCAGATTGACTTTATAGTCTACATTGGCTAAAATAGCTGCTCCTTCTGCCATTGCCTTTACCCGCTCATACACTTCATTCATTCCTTCGCGTTTGGTATCGCGGACCCGTACCCATAATCTGGAATAATCGGGAACAACATTGACTACTTGTCCCCCATCTTGGATATGATAATGAATTCTAACTGTTGGTTTTACGTGTTCACGATACGCATTAATTCCATGGGTATATAATTCTAATGCATCCGAAGCACTCCTTCCATTCCAGGGGTCGGCAGAAGCATGAGCCGTTTGACCAAAAAACTCAACTTTAAAGTCCACCAAGGCTAACGAACTTTGTACATCTGCCTCGGTAGTATCTGCTGGATGCCAATCCATACACGCATCTAAATCGTCGAATAATCCCGCACGAGCCATCCACAGTTTTCCAAAAAATTTTTCTTCGGCAGGAGTTCCATAAAACCGAACGGTTCCTTGGAGTTTGCCCTCGGCAATCAGGTTTTTTATGGCTACGGCAGCCCCAAGACTGGCCGTTCCAAAAAGATTGTGCCCACAGCCATGACCAGCAGCACCCGCTTTTAATGGGGTTTTTTCGGGAACTGTTTTTTGAGAAATTCCAGGCAAGGCATCAAATTCACCTAAAATTCCAATGATGGGTCTTCCGCTTCCATAGGTCGCAACAAATGCTGTTGGAGTCTCTGCGACCCCAACCTCAACATCAAAACCATTGGCCTGGGCATAAGCAATTAAGGTTTCCGAAGATACCGTTTCCTGAAAAGCAATTTCTGCAGCCTCCCACAGGGTATCGCTGATTTCAATTAATTTCTCTTTTTGATTTTCAACATCTTTTATCACTCCTTTTTTGAGTGTTTTCTTGTTTTGTGCTTGCACTGAAAACAGCATTCCCAATGCAATAATAATGTAAATTGATTTTTTCATTTCTCGATCGTTTTTAGTGTTTAAGCCTTTTTTTAACTGGAATGACTAATGAAATCATAAGAAAAAAACACGCTCCAATTGCATAGGGCCAGTCAATAAAGGAGAGCTTGGTATACATAATTCCTACAACAACACTGCACAAAATAGCACAGAGTAAAAACACAATTTTTAAAACCCATTTTAATTTCATTGTGATAGTTTAATTCTAAAATACACATTACAAATTAAAGTTGTTTATTTTTGAATAAGAATCCCCATTATTTTACAAAATGAGATTCTGCATACTAATCTAAATAAATTTACACCATGACGAGTTCGGTAGAATATCTTGGAAACCTCAGAACTACTGCCACACATTTGGCATCTAAAAAAACAATTATTACAGATGCGCCCCTCGATAACCATGGGAAGGGGGAAGCTTTTTCTCCCACCGACCTTGTGGCAACCGCATTGGCATCTTGTTTAATTACCATTATGGGAATCAAAGCCCGTGACTTAGCCATTGATATCACTGGGACAAAAGCAGAGATTACTAAAATCATGGGGACCCAACCCCGAAGGATTATTGAAATCAAAATTGATGTTTCCTTTCCAACTCGCTTTGATGAAAAAACAAAAAAAATTCTTGAAAAAGCAGCACTGACTTGTCCGATTGCAAATTCATTACATCCCGATCTTAATCAAAATATTCGTTTTATTTGGCCTTCCTAAATTGTTGAATTCCCATAAGTAAAAAACTATACATCATAATTCCAACAGGCCCCAACATAAAGGTGCAGAGGAGAGGGAAAATAATCGCTAAATGTGCAATTCCTTTTTTTCTACTGTGCCGAATGATCCAAGTCCCGACCCAAAAGTCAAAAGCGAGATAATGTAACCAGCCCGCAGCAGCAGATTCAGGGGTTGTTTTTTTAAATAAAGTGACGATTCCTTCTAGACTTGAAAAATCTGCCTCTGCCAAACCTCCTGAAACGATAATAAAATAGCTGTAGAAAAAACTAATCCCCAAAGGAACCCAGGGATATGAAATCAAATTCTCGGAAATTCTCCATCTAGGAAAAAAGAGGATAAAACCCCAAACTAAAAGAATTATAAGGTTGCAAAGATCGAATAAAATAGTTGTCATAAAATGAATTGAATATCTTCAAGCCAAATTAGTATATTTAATCAAGTTAAAACCAATGCTCTTATTCAAAGACATCCACGGTAACCGTGTTGATCCTGTAAACCATACCTTAGAGGTTATCAAAAACTACCCCTATGCAGAGATCCACATCGGTACCGATTCACAAAACATTAACAAAGAATCGAGATATACAACCGTGATTGCATACCGTCTGGGATCAAGAGGTGTGCATTATATCTTAAGTAAAAAAAAGGTAAACATTATACGAGATATGTGGACACGTTTGTGGAACGAGGCCGAATTAAGTATTGACTTAGCAGAGTGGATTACTGAAAAAATAAGCATTAAAGTTCAAATTGATATGGATTATAATGAAGATGAGAATTTTAAATCCAATAAATTGATCTCCGCTGCAAAAGGTTGGGCAAATTCCCTTGGTTATAAAGTAAATGTAAAGCCCAATAATCAAATCGCTACACGAGCAGCTGATTATCACTGCAAATAATTAAGGGTTCCTGAATACCTGAGTAAAAAAGGCTAAACTGTCTTTAGTGAAAGCGATACCTACCCCCAACTCTGCATAATCTCCAATCATATTGGTGTAATGTCCCGGCGAATTTTCCCAACCCTCAACTACACAGCTTGAAATTGCTTCTGCTGATCTTGTGTCACCACACCCACTCACATTTTCAAACCAAGGAACTTGTCCGATATTTTCAGCGATGCTAGTCCAAGAATAAGACAAGTCATCGGCTCGCTCTGCTGGTGTTTTTCCCTCATGATCTACATGATCAAAAAAATCATACAAGACCATGTTTTCACTATGTAAAGTCGATAAAGCATCCATTTCATCATTTTGAACTAAAACTGATTTTCCTACAGCTTTTCTTATCTCGTTCGTCTTTTCTAAAATCTTTTGAGCGATCTCCTTGTTTAGAGCCAGGGTCGTTTCTTGTGCATCAGAATCTTTGGTACAGCTCATTAAAATAAAAACAACTAGAACAAAAAATCCTTTATTTAATATGACTTTCATGGGTACAATTTAGTATGTTTAAAAATACTCAAATTAAGGTATCTTTAAACATAAAATCATAAATCCTTTTTCTATGCGTTTTGCCATAATAGCCCCTGCTATTCCAACTCAAAAATGGAAAGAAAACCTTGAAGAAATAGCCCCACAAATTCCTATACTGGTAGGTTCAGAAACAGACACACCTGAGGATATCGAATGTGCAATGGTTTGGAAACAACCCAAAAACGCCCTAAAAAAATTTAAAAACTTAAAGTTAGTTTTTTCAATGGGTGCTGGAGTAGATCATGTTTTATCCGATGATACCCTTCCAAAAAATGTTCCTATTTGTCGCGTGGTCGATCCCATGATGGCGTTTTCAATGACAAATTATATTTTGATGGCTGTTTTGAATCATCAGCGTTCTTTTTATGCTTTTCAAAAAGCACAACAACAAAGACATTGGGCTCAATATGAATTTGATGAAAAAGCGTTAAAGATCGGTGTTTTGGGAATAGGTCACCTTGGAATGGACGCAGCAAGCAAGCTAAATCATCTGGGGTTTTCTGTTTTTGGGTACAGTAATACTCCCAAGGAAACTTCTTTTCCATCCTTCAGCGAAGGAGAACTCGATCTTTTTCTTTCAAAAATCAATGTCCTAGTCTGCACTGTTCCCTATACTCCAAAAACTCATGGTTTATTGAATAAAACACTTTTTGAAAAACTAAAGCATCCCACCTATCTAATCAATGTTTCGCGAGGTGCTGTACAAGTAGAAAAAGATATCCTATCGGCCTTAGATTCAAACCTTCTTACGGGAGCTTTTCTTGATGTTTTTGAGCAGGAGCCGCTCCCTCAATCAAGTCCCTTATGGCACCACCCCAAGGTACAAATTACACCTCATGTCGCAAGTTTGACCTATCCCAGAGAAAGTGTGTTACAAGTTCTAGAAAGCTTTGATCTTGTCAAAAAAGGACTTCCCCCACGCTTTCAAGTTGACCCTAAAAGAATGTACTAGTTTTTATTGCAATTGTTGTCCAATCTCATCAATCCCAAACCGAATGGGATCAGTCACAAGCAAACCTGTTTTTGCTGAAGTTGCTTTCAAAAAAGTTTCAGCTTCTTCATCAGAAAGCATGCTGGTATTGGCTGCAATTCCGATCACTTTTGCTTTGGGATAAGTACCAACAACGGATGCTAAAGATTCATTTAACGCAATGAAAGCATTCAAATCAGGGATGCGAATCTCTTCAGGACTTCTCAATGTTGTTTTGTCTGCACGCATACATAAAATTAAATGTGTGGGACAACTTCCCCGCATTAAGGGAAGGGTTGCTGAACTTCCTGGATGCAATAAAGAACCTTGTCCTTCAACGAGAATAACCTCTTTATCTGCTTGTTCAAGTACAACTTGCTCCACAGCACCACAAGCGTGATCCACTTTAAATGCGTCTAAAGGAATTCCATGACCCGTAATCGTAATACCAATTTGACCTGTAGCCACAAAGCCTACATTGACCTGCTCTTTTTGGAGCCAAGAATATAATTCTAATCCCGCTGTCATTTTTCCTACAGCCATATCCGTACCCACGAATAAAACGCGTTTGTTTTCCAATTTTGCTGCTTTTCCTGTGGCAATAGCAGGAACGAATTGGGGTACTCGTACATCCCAAATCCATTGCTTCTCTGGATTTTTTATTTTAGCTTCCCATTGGGGTTCTAATAAATCATGTAAACCATTGACAATGGATAATCCATTTTCTAGCGCTTCCCTTATGACGCTATTCCAAGCCTCTGGAATCCTTCCTCCTGAAGGAGCAATTCCAAGAACTAAGACCTCTGCTCCTTTTGAAATTGCTTCTTTCAAAGAGGCTAATATAGGAACCTCCCTAGATGTGTTCATAAACTCCCTGATTTGTCTTCCTGCTAATGTTTTATCAATCACACCAACAATAGGGTTTTTTAAATAACGAACAACGCCTGTTCCCATTTTTCCATAGTCACTATCGACGTGACCTTCCATGTAAACAGCAATTTTTTGTTCTGGATTAAGCATAAAATTCTTTTTTTAAATTAGCTCCGTGTCCTGGTATTTCGGGTGGTAGTGTAACCCCCTTTACCATTGGCGCCCCTTCTGACGGATCGGGAGCTAAGTTATAGTGTGAATCTAAATCAATATGGTCAATTCCTCCCGTTAAAGCTGCGGCAGCGGCAATAGAAACAGAAGATTCACTCATACAGCCAATCATGGTTTTCAACTCATGTGCTCTTGCTGTTGCAATAATTCTAAGGGCTTCTGTAATCCCCCCACATTTCATCAGTTTCATATTAACACCATCTACATGGGCTGCAAAAGAGGGGATGTTTTGAGAAAAGCGACACGATTCATCAACATATATAGGGAGTGCACGCCCTTTAAAAAGTATTTTTAAACCGTCTTCTTCTCCTTCTTTTAAAGGTTGTTCAATATAATCTACTTTACGGGCAGCAAGCCATTTCATCATGTGCTGAGCCTGTTTTACCCCCCAACCACCATTAGCATCTACACGAAGCTTGACAGGATATTTCTTAGTGCTTTCAACCACCTGTTCAAACATTATTTTATCCGCTTCAATCCCGTCTGGGGATCCTAATTTAATTTTTAAAGATTGTACTGTGGTTCCATCCAATAAAAGCGGGACCCGTTCTTTAATTATCTCGGGAGAATTAATCCCAATGGTCACCGAAGTGGGTATATGTGGTTTAGAAAAGCCTAATAATTGACGCAATGGAAGTTGGGCTTTTTTAGCAGTCCAATCCCAAAAAGCAGTATCTAAAGCAACATAAGCACAAGGAGGAATTTTCATTTCTCTGGCACGATCATATAACGCTTGAATAGAATGACCTTCAATGCCCGTTTCAATAAATTTTTCTAATGCCGCTTGAATTTCCTCAGCGGTTGATGCCCCTTCTGAATTACCTGGTGCAGCTTCACCCCAACCCGTATGCCCCTCTTTTTCATAACGAACAAATAGGTTTTCTGAATCATAGCGTACTCCTCTACTAATTGCTAGAGGAAATCTTTTTTTTAAAGAGACTTTATGGAATATGAGTGTCATTAAATAATATTTGAATATCGAAGATAGTAATAATCGAATCTAAGGTGCTTTTTTTACGGGTGAGTAACCTCCTTGTTTTTGGGAAAACTACTTTTTTCCTAGCTCTCGGATTAATAGATTTTCAATTTTAACAGTATTGGCGTCAGTTTTTAAACTCAATGTTTCAAAAGGTGCGTGAGTAAAAAAGATCTCGGTCATTACCGTCTCCCCTTGATCAAAAAATACTTCCAAAGACATTTTATCTAGTATAAATTGAATCTGCAACGAAGTCGCTTTTTTGGTTCTTGGAGCGATTGAAGGTTTTCGACTAAATGTTTCAGAAAAGCTTGTCTCCCCGGCTTGGCTCCTATCAATAAAAAATTGATGCGCTTTCTCATTAAGACCAAACGAGAGTTTCTCTCCCCTACTGTTTTCTAGGATGAAGGTGTATTTTTTTTCTTCAAGATCAACTAGGTTTAATTTAATTTGAGCTGTTGATAAATCAATCGCTCCCTTTTCAATTAGACGTGTTTCCTTTTGTTGAGAAAAGGTTTCTTTTTCTAAGGTCTTGACGGTATACTTATCCCAGTCAGACGGTGCTTTAGAGTGTAACCGGAAACCGTCTTGGTTTTGAATCAATTCAAGTTCACGCGGCAATGTCATCGCACTTCTCCACTTAGTGGTAGGAACTTTATTTGCATATTCCCAATTGGACATCCATCCCAAATACAAAACCCCATTAGCTTTATTTGACCAATTTGAAAACGTTACTCCTGCATAGTTATCTTTTCCAAAATCAATCCAATATGAATGCTTCTTTTCCATGGCTTTTTGAAACTCAGAATCAACAATAAACTGGGTTCCATCAAAATCGCCTATAAAATATTGTGTCGCACTCCCTCCATTAGGCCCCCCTGGATTAATGCTTACCAATTGTACCCATTTGCGGGCTTGCGTCCCGTTTACAGGAAGTGGAAATAGATCGGGACATTCCCATACGCCATCATGATTTCCAATCCCTTGTCCAAAAGAAGATAAATAAGACCAACTCAATAAATTTTGAGATTCAAAATACTGAATCTCTTGGCCCGCAGCCAAACTCATGATCCATTTTTGACTGCCCTCATGCCAAAAGACTTTTGGGTCTCTAAAATCAATTATTCCAGGATTTTTTAATACCGGGTTTCGTTCATACTTTGTCCATGAATACCCTTCATCTGTGGAATAGGCAATACTCTGGTTTTGAAAATCAATCGCATTCCCTTTCTTGGCTTTTTGACTATTATGATTGGTGTAAATCGCAACTATGGGTGGGTTTTCTAGGGTACCTAATTTGGACGTGTTTTTGTGATCTACTACAGCACTTCCGGAAAAGATCGTTCCTAATTCGTCTGGAAATAAAGCAATTTCATGTTCTTCCCAATGTTTTAAGTCTTTACTTGTTGCGTGTCCCCAATGCATCGGTCCCCAAACATTCGCGTCTGGATTATGTTGAAAATATAAATGATAAACCCCTTTATAAAAAAACATTCCGTTGGGATCGTTCATCCAATTTTTTTCTGGAGTAAAATGAAATAAAGGCCGATGATGGAGTTCGTCCATTTTAAATTGATTCATTCTTTCCGAATAACTATCCAACTTTTTACAGGAAGTAAGGTGTAAAACGATTAAAAAAGCAACTAAAAAGGGGGTTCTAAATAAAATCATTTTTTTGAGTTTTTTTTATCATAAATTAATTTATGACTCAATTCCTCTAGTGAAATTCCTTTGGTCTCAGGCATCATAAAATGAACAAAAACTAATTGTAAAACCATAAAACCTGCAAAAATGGAAAACACCACGCCTGCACCAATAGCGCCAAAGAGAAGGGGAACAAATGACGGAATGATTGCTGCTAAAACCCAGTGAACGCTGGTTCCAAAAGCTTGTCCTGAATTTCTTAAATGATTTGGGAAGATCTCCGAAATATACACCCAGATAATCGCTCCCTGACCTATGGCATGTGAGGCTATGAAAAGGAATAGAAAAATTGGGATCATCAGTCCTCCCCATTCAAAGAAAAAGGCGCAAGCCACTAGACTCAGGGAAATTATATACCCGAATGAACCATAATACATTAAGTTTCTTCGCCCTTTTTTGTCAATTAAAGAAATTCCTACGCAGGTAAAAACCAAATTCGTTACTCCAATCCCCACACTACTCAAAAGAGAAGTACTTTCTCCCAATCCTCCTTCCTCAAAAATTCGAGGGGCATAATATAAGAATGCGTTGATTCCGGAAAGTTGATTAAAAAAAGCAACTAAAAAAGCCAATTTTAAAGGAAAGCGATACTTTATATTAAATATTGATTCTGATTTGTTTTTAGTAGTTCCACTTTGATTAATTTCTTGAACCAATCGTTCAAATGAACCTTCAGGAGCTATCAGAGTGTAAATTGATTTTGCTTTTTCTAATTTCCCCTGAGTAATCAGCCAACGGGGGCTCTGGGGAATGGTTAAACATAATATTGTAAAAATTATCGCAGGAAAAGCCTCTACTCCCATCATCCATCTCCAAGCGTTGTCGCCAATATCACTTAAGGCGTAATTTGAAAGAAATGCTAATAAAATTCCAAAAACCAGGTTGAATTGATACAAGCCCACTAAGCGACCTCTGTTTTTGGGTGGAGCAATTTCCGAGATATATGCCGGTGCGGCTATCGTAGAAATTCCTACTCCTAAACCGCCGATGAATCGAAACAATGCAAAAATGAAAGGATCATTAGCCAAAGCGGACCCTCCCGCTGAAAATGTATATAAAACTCCAATCCAAAAAAGAGTCGTTTTACGACCTAATCTTTGGGTTGGAAACGCTCCAAAAAGAGCACCTACAACTGTTCCCCAAAGTGCCATTCCCATGACAACAAAACCATGAAAAGTGTCTGTAGACTCCCATAGCGTTTGTAGCTTTTTGTCTGCACCCGAGATTACAACGGTGTCAAATCCAAATAAAAGTCCCGCTAAAGCAGCAACAATAGACCAGTAAAAAACATTTTTCATTAATCCGGGTTTTAAATTCTTTGATTGGTTTTTAAACTTTGTGTCAAGATAAATAAATCCCTTGGAAAGGAATAATCTCTACATTAAAATGATTGAAGGGAAAGTTCTTTATATTTAATAAAAATTATTTTCATGATATCACACCTAAAAAAAACAGTTGCCATTTTCATTGTCCTTTTTTTAAATCAAGCGTGTCAATCCCCAGACACACAAAAAAAGACGGTAAAGCCGAGAATTGCCATTGCAGGTTTGGCCATTGAATCCAGTACTTTCTCCCCTGCAAAATCTGAAGTAGATGCCTTTTTAGCCAGAGAAGGCGAAGATGTCTTAAAGTATTATCCCTTTTTAACAGCCGATTCTCCTCAAAGACAAGCTGCAAAATGGATTCCAACCTTGAGAGGTCATGCGCTCCCCGGAGGAATCGTCACACGAAAAGCTTATGATTCTTTAGTTGGTAAAACCTTAACTCTTCTTGAAAAAGGTATGCCATATGACGGTCTCTTTTTTGATATCCATGGGGCCATGAGTGTAGAGGGTATAGACGATCCGGAAGGGGATTTTATAGAAAAAATCAGAGCATTAATAGGCACTCAAACACTCATTTCGACGTCCATGGATTTACATGGAAATGTCTCTGAACGTCTTGCACAACATTCTGATTTGATAACATGTTACCGTATGGCACCCCATGAAGACGCAATCGAATCAAAACAAAGAGCGGTCGATAATTTATTAGAGCGCCTAAAATCCGGTAAAGGAAAGCCAAAATACAAAGCATGGATTCCGGTACCCATTTTGTTGCCCGGAGAAAAAACAAGTACACGCATTGAACCGGGAAAAAGTCTTTATGCTCAAATAGATCCCTTGACTCAAAAAGAGGGCGTCATAGATGCCGCAATTTGGATTGGATATGCTTGGGCAGATGAACCCAGAAATCATGCCGTAGTAATGGTTACTGGAGATGACCAAAAAGCAGTAACCCAAAGTGCCGAAACCTTAGCCGAATCCTTTTGGAATGTTCGAAATGAATTTGAATTTGTTGCTCCTACTGCTAGCCTTGAAAAAAGTATTTCTCTTGCTTTGAGTGCTTCAAAAAAACCCTATATAATTAGTGATATGGGTGATAATCCAACCGCTGGAGGAGCAGGAGATGTGACATGGACCTTACGAGAGTTGTTAGCAAATAAAGCCTTTAAGTCTCATAAAGGCCCCTCGCTTATTTATGCTTCTATCCCGGGCCCAGAAATGGTTATAGCTGCTGAAGCAGCAGGAATAGGGGGAAGCGTTTCTGCTAAAGTAGGTGCGCTAGTTGATGATCGCTTTTCTCCACCACTGCTTATCAATGGAACTGTTGAAGCGATTCTTCAAGGGGATGTTCATGCAGAAACAGAAGTGGTTGTCAAAGTTGGAAGTATTCGAATAATTGTGACCAAAAAAAGAAAACCCTATCATTATGAAAAAGACTTTACTAATCTGGGGCTAAATCCAAGAAAATCAGACATTCTGGTTGTGAAAATAGGATATCTTGTCCCTGAATTATATGAAATGAGAGGAGATTGGATTATGGCACTTACTCCCGGCGGTGTAGATCAAGATTTAGAACGATTGGATTACAAACGAATCAAAAGACCGATGTTTCCTCTTGATAAGAACATGGAGGATGTCAATTTAAAAGCTCGATTGATCCCTGCTTCTGATGCATTATAAATAAACATTTTATGAAAATACGCAACGTTCCTTTCTTTGCTCTTTTTATTTTAAGTTGCACTTCAACCCCTCCCTTTTTAGAGGAAGAAAAAAAAGTAAGGGGTCTTTCAGAATCCGTAGAAATTCTGCGTGACCAATGGGGTATTAATCACATCTATGCAAATAATCAAAAAGATCTCTTTTTGCTCAAGGGTATGCGGCTACACAAGATCGTTTGTTTCAATTTGAACTCTGGCGAAGACAAGCCACGGGTACCGTTGCTGAAATTCTGGGGCCTAGTGAATTAGCCCGAGATATCGGTACACGCCTTTTTAAATATAGAGGCGATTTGACTGAAGAGTTAAATCATTACCACCCGGAAGGAAAAGCAATAATCGAAGCCTACGTCGCCGGAGTAAACCGTTACATTACAGACGCATTAAAAACTCCTGATGAACTTCCCTTAGCCTTCAAAATGCTCGGTATTGAACCTCAACTTTGGACTCCAGAAGTGGTTATATCAAGACATCAAGGCTTATTGGGGAATATTGGTCAAGAACTACAAGTGGGCCGCGCTGTTGCTCTCATCGGTGCCGATAAAGTCAAAGAATTGTTGTGGTTACACCCACAGAACCCTCAAATTGATTTAGATAAAAAAATAAACACTTCCCTTTTATTTGAAGATATCCTTGCGCCTTATTTTGCCTTTAGAAAGTCCATTAAATTCAAAAAAGAGCACCTTCAAGCAGCCTATCGAAAAACCGAAACCACCGCTTTTCTAAATCGATATAATGAGCTTTCAAAAGACTCCTTGGACATGGGAAGTAATAATTGGGTGGTTGCAGGTTCAAAAACGGAAAATGAAGCTACCTATATGGCAAACGATCCCCATCGAACCATTGCAGTTCCCTCCCTCCGATATATGGCACATCTAGTTGCACCGGGTTGGAATGTAATTGGAGGAGGAGAACCCGAAATCCCAGGAATATCCATTGGACATAATGAATTTGGAAGTTGGGGATTAACCGTTTTTAGAACGGATGGAGAAGACCTCTATCAATATGAACTAAACCCAAAGAATCCCTTACAATACAAGTATAAAGGGCAATGGAAAGAGTTTACTGTAATAGAAGAAACCATAACAGTAAAAGGAAGCACTCCTGAAAAGGTCTCGCTTTATTATAGTCACCATGGACCGGTTACCTATCGAAACGAACAAAAAAATATTGCATTTGCTATGCGTTGTGCATGGCTAGAACCAGGAGGCTCTCCCTACCTTGCCTCTTTACGAATGGACCAAGCTCAAACTTGGGAAGAATTTCGAGACGCTTGTGCCTACAGCCATATTCCGGTTGAGAACATGATTTGGGCAGATACTCAAGGAAATATTGGATGGCAGGCTGTGGGAATTGCTCCGGTAAGAAATAATTTTAGTGGCCTTGTACCCGTGCCAGGAGATGGAACTTACGAATGGGATCGGTACCTCCCCATTTTACAAAAACCAAATGCCTTAAATCCTACTAAAGGGTTTATTGCAACCGCCAATCAAAATGTAACTCCAAAGGACTATCCACATTGGAATGCCATAGGATATTCTTGGTCTGATCCATATCGGGGTGAGCGTGTCAATGAAGTTCTTGAAAATAATGACGCTCTGACGATGGAAGACATGAAGGCCCTTCAAGTTGATGTCACTTCTATTCCAGCAAGAACCCTCATTCCTTATTTAAAGGGTCTCCATTTTGATGCTTTTGAAACCGTTCAAAAAGAGCGTCTTCTCAATTGGGATACTCGTTTAAATTCATCCTCTATTGAAGCCTCTATTTATGTAAGCTGGGAAAATGAAATAAAAAATGCTGCCTATACTTCCTTTGTTCCTGAACAAGTAAAACCATATCTTACTTCTCTACAGTTAAAACGAATCCTTGATTGGATTGAAAATCCGAAAAGCGCTTTCTTTGGAACAGTAAAGAAAAGAGATGCTTTTTTAAAAAAACCTTTATCACAGCAATCGACAATCTTAAAAAAAGACTCGGTTCAAATTCCCAAAGTTGGCGTTATGGTCAAACTAAATTTAAACATAGTTTTATAGAACATGCCCTAGGCGAAATAAGTAATCAAGCCTTTGCATCCCAACTTAACTTAGGGCCTCTTCCTAGGGGAGGAAATGCCTATACACCTGGATCCACCGGAGGAAATGACCGTCAAAGTAGTGGTGCTAGTTTTAGAATGATTGTAAATACTGGTGATTGGGATACTGCTATTGGCACTAATGCTCCAGGACAATCAGGAAATCCTGAAAGTCCTTTTTACAATAACCTCTACAAAGATTGGGCTGAAGATCGCTATTTTCCCATTTATTATTCAAAAGAAAAAATACAATCCGTTACTTACAAGCGGACACGATTAGTTCCTCAGTGATCAAATTCATTTTCAAAAGCTGCTTCTTGCTCTTTTGGAACCTTAATATGGTTTCCTAAAAATAAGGCATTTAAAAACATTCGGTTGGTCCCATAAGCTGTGCCTCTAAAGTTTGGGTTTTCAGCAAATAATATTACCCTTCCTTTGCCTATTTTGCTGACAATTACGGGTGCCGCTTTGGGTAGATATTTGTTGCGAATGTTTTTTGAAATATAACCATCAACGTGGGGGTTTTTATCATAAACTACAGGCGTCCCATAACTGCTTTTACTAGGCTCAAGCCAAACTAAATTATTTTTGTAAAGACTGACATTTTTTTGAGTGTATCCAAAACCTATGGGGTGCGTTAAATCAATATTTCCTCTCAGAAAGACGCCTCCTAATTTTTCACGCCCAATATTTTCTGCGGCATCTACATACGGTCTAATTGTTGCAATCGCAGTAGAATCTTTTTGAATAATAAGCCTTTTTTCATTGATGATTTTATGTTTAATCAGCGCATTATTAGCTGTTCCAATAGAAATTAATGTATTGCCCTTGGCTATCCAATCTTTGACTCGCTTTGTTGTTTTCTCATCCCATTTATAGCTTCCTGAAACTAAAATCATGGTGTTATATTTCCCCAAAGAAAGACGATCAAAGTAATTTTGTCTCACTTTTGTGATGGGCATACCCACGCGGGTATCCAGCAAATGCCATACTTCACCCGCTTCATAGGAACGTACTCCATTGCCAATAAGCATAACTGCTTTTGGAGGATCTAAAGGCCGAATCGCACTACTTCCTAAATCCACTCCTTTCGTACTGAATCCTGTGGAAAGACTGTGTATTTGTATGTTGTGTTGGTCTTGTAATTTTTGTAATCTAGTGTATAATTCTTTTTCTGAAAGCGTTTGAGAGGCTACAGGAATCATTAAGGACCCGTATGAAAAAGAGCGATTATTTTTTGCCATAAAGGGTTTAAAAGCAGCTGCAAGTACAATTTTATGTTGTTGTGCATCATGAATAAACGCTGGGAGATTATAATCTTTTGCATCTATTGCATATGCATAAGAAGATAAAGTAAGGGGTTCCAATTCAATGAGCGCGTCTGTTGAAGTTATCGTTGTTCCCTCTTTTACCTTGGCTGAAGTACTGTATTTGATGTTGTAAAAATTGGCTACCGACCAAGCAGACGCATCATAATACACACTGTCTCGATATGACGCATAGGTTTCAAAAAAAGTTTGAACCATTCGGTATTGTGGTTGTTGTACTGGAACAGAATAAGCATGCTCTCCGGTCTTTACTAGGTGTATTTTATGGCGCAATAATTTATCAATAAAGGCTTTATTTCGATTTTGATCCCTTTCAGAAAAGTCGTAGGCTTTAATTTTACTTTTTGCACTTCTTTCTATGGCACTTTTAAAAAAGTCTTGTTGATACTTTCGTAACAAACTCTTATTTTCCACTGCAGCTTGAACCGTTGCTAAACTTGAAATGAACTGATTTCTAATGGTAAAAGGAAACGTAATGTACCCATATTTTGTTTTCTGTTTTAAACCCCTAGAGCTGGCCTGCTCAAATAAAAGTCCCAAGCCCCCTTGCAAATCGGGATACGAAGAGCCATATCCTGGATAGGTCCCATCAAATGCTTCTTTTGTAAAATAGAGTGAGCCAATACTGTCTAAACCTTTTGAAAAATAAGTTGCAAAGAGGTTGTTAAGTTTCACGTAATTGTCTTCAGGCATGATAGGATCAAGGGAGCCGTTGGGTTTCATCGGTTCAAAGAAATAGGTGCTTTGTGTTCCCATTTCATGAAAATCAGTAACCACATTAGGATACCATTGGTGGTACCAGGCTAGCTTTCCTTGACTTTCGGGATTTATAGCCAATAACCAATCTCTATTTAAATCAAACCAATAGTGATTCGTTCTTCCTCCTGGCCATACCTCGTTGTGTTCGGCATCCATGGGATCAGAAACTAAAGGGGTTCCTTTGTACATATTGGCCCATTGTGTATGTCGATCACGTCCGTCAGGATTAATAGTTGGGTCGATGAATATAATCGCATTTTCTCTAAAGGAGGCTATTTGTCTATCTTGAGATGCCGTTAATGTATAAGCCGCCAATAGTGCTGCTTCAGAGCTAGAGGGTTCATTCCCATGAACATTGTATGCTAAATTGATGATTAGAGGAACTTTTGGCTCTTCCACTGACCGTCCTTGTGCATAATCCAAATGTGCTTTTTGAATGGTTTCGATTTGGTTTAGGTTTTTTGTTGTGCTTATCATGAGCAAGGGTAATTTTCTACCTTCATGGGTTTTCCCATAATACATGATCTGCGCGTGATCTGATACAGAAGCCAAATATTGCAAATAAGATATAATCTGATCATGGCGGGTGTGTTGGGATCCTATTTCATATTCTAAAAAGTCTTTAGGTGCAGAAATATTGGCGCTAAAGGGTTGGTAACGTTCGGTAAAATAGTCCTGCCCAAAAAGAGGAGTTGCCAAAAAAAGTAAACAAAAAAGATATCGCATGTTTGAAATGATTTGTATCAAAAATACACAATTTCAAAAAGTAATTCTTCTTTTATTTCAGGTCTATAACATGAAGAAATAATCTTATTTATAATTATTCTAAATAATTTGTTTTTTCTAAATGGGCGCATTACATTTGCACAAAAGTTATTTAGACTTATTAAAAATAAAAAATGCGTAACATAGTCACAATCGCCTTAATGGGAATTAGTTTGAATCTTTTTGGTCAAAACATGAGCCTTCAAGATTCACTTCAAATCAATTCCAATCAACGTATCCTAAAAAATCTTGCTGGCCTTCCCCAAGGAATCACCCTAGGGGGTTATGGAGAGATTTTATACAACAATCCTGAAAATTTAAATTCAGAACTTGATGTTCAGCGCTTGGTATTACTTTTTGGATACAAGTTTGATGAGCGTGTTCAATTTGTAACTGAAATTGAATTTGAGCATGTAAAAGAGGTCTATGTGGAACAAGCTTTTGTCAATTATAATTTAACTCAAGGGCTCAATCTCCGAGCAGGACTCATGCTAGTCCCTATGGGCATCATCAATGAGTTTCATGAACCCACTATTTTCAACGGGGTTGAGCGTCCCAGTCTAGACAAGTATATCATCCCCACTACCTGGCGTGAAATTGGTATGGGACTTTCTGGGCGACTCAATGGAATTAGTGCAAGATATCAAGCTTATTTATTTAATGGCTTTTTATCACACAATGGTGAAAACGGACTTCTGAAAGGGAGTAATGGTTTGAGGAGTGGTCGTCAGAAGGGAGCAGAATCAACGATGAATCATATCAATTTTGCGGGAAAATTTGATTTTTATGGTATCCGTGGCTTACGATTAGGCCTTTCAGGATATCAGGGTAAAACTCAAGCTGTTGATGGTCAAAATGAAATCCCAGGAAGCGAAATAGGTATTTCTATGCTAGGCCTAGACGCCCGTTATGCCTACAGAAAGTTTTCAGCACGAGGGCAATATTTGAGGGCTTCTCTACATGATACCGATCTGTATAATGAATTGACAGGACGTGACTTAGGAAGTGAATTAATGGGGTATTATTTAGAAGCAGCCTATAATGTTCTTCCCTTTAATAAAAAACAACGTTTGGTAGGTTTTGTTCGTTATGAAAACTTCAATACCCATCACGAGGTAGGCAGCTTAATTTCAAAAAATGAAGCCTTCCACAGAAAAGAGTGGACCTTAGGCTTTTCATATCATATTGCTCCCGGTGCAGTTTATAAAATAGATTATCAAACAAAATCAACAGCAATCTCAAATTCCAAAAAAGGTCAATTTAATATGGGTGTAGGTGTTTGGTTTTAACTAATTTTACAGATGCAAAAAAATATATTTCTTCTTTTCCTATTTCTTCTCTGTATGAGCCTGTCCTCTTGGACTCCGGCTTCTCACTCAGATCGAGAGTCTAAATATATTCTCAAACAAATTAAAAAATCCATTACTTCCACTTTTTCCTTTGATTCCTTTTCACTCACTCAAAAAGAGCAACTCCTTGAAGCAAGTCCTTTTTTAGAAGCCTATTCCTTTTATGATATCATTGTTGAAGAAGCCCCAAAAGGCTATGTAATGGTGGCTACTGCACCAAGTAAAACAGACTCCTTTGAATATTTACTGCTTTTTGATTTAAACTATAAAATCAAGAAGGTTAAGGTTTTAATCTACCGGGAAAATTATGGGGGAGAAATTTCAAGCAAACGCTGGCTGTCACAATTTTTACAAAGTGATACGGATGCTTCTTTTGTATATGGAGATAATATAAGTGCTATTTCGGGAGCTACTATTTCGGTTAAATCAATTACATCCTCCATAAATTACATTATGGATTCCATCCAGAAACTCAAGTCTCAAAACCAAATCTGATGGATTTGCAATATTCCTTAAAAAACTTTCCTCGACCCATTAAACAGTTTATTGCTGCTTTTGTTATTGTTCTTGGAATCGGCTTTTTTACAGGACTCCTCTTTATTGGACAAACAGAAAGTAACACCCCAAGAGGAATGATAGAAAATTATAATGGTAATGAAGATCTTGCTGAAGTAAAGGTGATGAAATTTAAAAAAGGAGAGCGAGAAATGCTAACGATTATCCACACGCATATACTTTCTCTATCCTTTATTTTTTTCCTTTTAGGCATCTTGATTTGGGGTACTGAAATTTCTGTTTTATGGAAAAGCATATTAACCCTTGAACCATTTGTTTCCGTTTTAACTACGTTTGGAGGAATCTATCTGATCTGGTTAGATTTCACCTATATTGCATACTTGGTTATGATCTCAGGTTTTTTTATGACGCTAAGTTTTATTGTTGGTGCAATAGTCGTTTTTAAGGCTTTACTTGATTCGCCTACCCAAAAATGATGTTATGGCTGAGAAAACAAGCCTTGTTTTTTATGATGCCACTTGTGTGCTTTGTGACCGCTCTATCCTTTGGTTGATAAAAAACGATCCAGAGGGTGTTTTACGTTTTACTCATGTCGCTAGTGAAATTGCAAAAAAACAAGTTTTTCCCGTTACTACTGAAGCAATTTCTGTCTTAACTCCTGAGGGTCAATACTTAAAAAGTAGTCGAGCCGTACTTTATTTGTTGGTCACAGTAAAACGCTACAAATTATTGTATAAAACCTTAGTGCTACTCCCTATATCCTGGCTGGATGTTTTTTATGCAATAATTGCTAAAAATCGGTATCGTTGGTTTGGAAACTATTCTGATTGTAAAATTCCGGATAGAACCGTTAAATCTAGATTTTTAGATTTTTGATCAAAAAAAGAGTGAAATCGTCTTTTTTGACCTAGAAAGGATCAAAAATGAACAAAAACACTTGAAAAATGACTAAAAATATGCATTTATTCGACTAATGGGTTCTTATTTCTTTGCCCAAAACAGTATATGAAATCTCTTTTCCGTCCTTAAATATTTTGACCGCTTGCTGCGTTCCTTCTGACGAATAATAGATCCATTTCCCCTCAGGAATTCCCTCTTTGTAATTTTCTTGCCATCCTATTTGACCCGAATGATTGAACCATAAGACCTGGCCATGTAATTTCCCTTCTTTGTAATGATATTCAATTCGTTTTTGTCCCGTATCAAAATAAAAAGTTGTTTCTCCATGTTGTTTACCGTCTTTGAAAGTCTTGATACACTTAAGGCTCCCGTTTTCATGATATTCTTTATCAATCTCCTGAGTGGGTTGTTCAATAAATTGACTAAACGTTATGGAGTGTAATGTATAAATCAAAAAAGTCAAGTGTTTCATGGTCTCCCTTTGTTAACTGTAAAACTATCTTTTAAACTGCTTTAAAACTTCAACTAATTCTTGGGGGGCACTAACGGAATGCTTTGCTGCTGATTTCTTATTCCCAACTTTGATAGAAATAACCTCAAGTGGTAATTGAGTAAACATATTTTCATCCGTCACATCGTCTCCAGCAACGAAAACAAAGTCATACGGTTCTTTCGAAAAGTGATCATATGATGCAATTCCTTTATTTGTTGTTGAGGTAGTGACTTCAATAATTTTATCTCCATCCATTAAACTAATGTCATTGGAAAGCATGCTGGCCAAAACTGTTTTCAATTCTTCTGATTTGATGAGCCCTAATTCTGGATCTGTTTTTCGATAATGCCAAACCAGTGAGTTGCGCTTCTTTTCAATAAATGTCCCGGGTGTATTGTCCGTAAATTGCTGTAAAATTGGGTAGACATGGTTCATCCAGTTAGAACTTGATGCGTTTTTCTCAATCCATTCTGTATTGGGTTCTTTTTCAAAATGTCCATGCTCTGCAATCATTGTAAGAGTAAGGTCTTTAAATATTTGATCTAAAAATTCTGGAGGCCTTCCGCTAATAATAATCACTTTATTTTTAGGATCTTGATTTAAGTCACTCAAAACATTTAACACCGTTTGCGTGGGTAGCGCTTTTTTATGGTTTTTATTAAACGGGACTAATGTCCCATCATAATCCAAAAGGAACAAGCGCTTATTGGCCTTTGAGTACTGTTCTTCAAATTTTGAAATAATTTGAGGGGTGACTCGCTTTGTTTTATGGATAGGTATCTTTTTGGAGAGGGTGTCAAGCTCCTTCAAAAAAGTCTCTGACCAGAAGGTCACATTGTACCGTTTAACGCGTTCCCGCAATTCAATATTCCTTTCCACTTGTTCCTCATAAGGCATGTTTAGTGCTTCATGAATGGTGTTTGACAAGGCGGTAATATCAAAGGGATTCACAATCAAAGATTGGTGCAATTCCTTAGACGCGCCTGCAAGTTCACTTAAAATCAAAACCCCATCATTGTTAATGCGTGTAGCCAAGTACTCTTTGGCAACCAGATTCATTCCATCACGAAGGGGCGTAACCATGGCAATATCAGAAAGACGATACAGGTCGATTAAATCATCAAAATCAAAGGAGCGATAATAATACCATATGGGGGTCCAATTTACCGTTGCAAAATTTCCGTTGACCCTTCCAATAATTTCATCGGTTTCTCTTTTTAACTTTTTATAATGAGAGACATTTGACCTAGAGGGAACCAACACCATTAACAATCGGACTTTTTCTTTGTATTCTGGATATTGTTTTAAGAACAATTCAAAGGATTTTACTCGGTTGATTACTCCTTTGGTATAATCTAATCGATCTATAGAAAGAATAATTTTTCCATGGTTTAATTCCTTGTGTTTCTCGAGTTCAATGCGCAATGGAGAATAGGTTTCTTTTTTACTTTTGGTATGTGCTTGAGCCGTATTTTCAAATTTTTCATAATCAATTCCCATAGGAAACGTATTCACCTCAATTTCTCTATCCGTTTGTTGAATCAGATTAAAATTTACATTTAAATGCAAGATTCTTCTTACGGAACTTAAAAAATGTCGCTGATAATCATAGGTATGAAAACCAATAAGATCAGAACCTAGCATTCCCTTTAAAAGCTCTTCCCTTTTTGGAAAAATTCTAAAAATCTCAAAAGAAGGAAAAGGAATGTGAAGAAAAAAACCGATGGTGACATCTTTTCTGACCGATTTCACCATTTCAGGAACAAGAAGTAATTGATAGTCATGAATCCAAACTTGGTCTCCTGCTTCAATTTCCTCGAGGATGGCATCTGCAAATTTTTGATTCACTTTTACATACGATTCCCACTGCTGTTCATCAAATTGAAAGTGCTGCTTGAAATAATGAAATAACGGCCAAATACACTTGTTAGAAAGGCCTAAATAAAAATCATCAATTTCCTCATTTGAAAGGGATATGGGCTTAAAATTCGTTGCTAATAAATCTTTTGATAGTAATTGGTATTCTTCTTTTTCAATATCATCAGAACTAATTCCAGGCCAACCAATCCACAGCGATTTGCCATTTTCATGAACAGACTTCAATCCTGTTGCTAATCCTCCAGAAGTTGGACTAAAAATCCATTGATTCTGCTCTTTTTCAATTTTAATAGGGAGTCTATTTGAAACAATGATAAATTTTGACATACTTTGCTGAATATTGATTTTTTAGATTGATCTCAAGATAAATAAATAAAACCCTTTTCGTGTGAATAGTAATTTAAATTATGGCATTATTGGAAATTGCAAATCTGCAGCCCTTATTAATGAGGACTCTTCAATAGATTGGCTCTGTCTTCCACAATTTGATTCAGCATCCGTATTTGCTAAACTTCTAGATCGTAAAAAAGGAGGTCATTTTAGGATCAATAAAGGGGACTATAGCATCACACAGTCTTATCTAGAAAACACAAGCATCTTAAGGACTTTGTTTGAAAATAAAACATCTTCTTTTGAGGTTTTGGATTTCATGCCTCGCTATAAAAATGATACACAATCTTTCTATACCCCACGGGAAGTCATTCGTTTGATCAAACCCATTAAAGGAATCCCTAAAATTTCTGTTGATTATCAACCCCGCCTAGAATATGCGGCTGCAGAAACAAAAACCTATGTAAAAGATCAATTTATCGTAAGTGTATACGATCATGACAATTATGATTCGCTTTACCTGTACTCGAATCTAAATCCACAAGACATTTTATCGGGGACTTTGATGGATTTAAAGAAAACCGCTTTTTTTTCTGTATCCTATAATGAAAAATTGAACTTGCCCAGCTTGGATCAATGCCTTTTAGATTTTGAACGAACCAAAGTCTACTGGTTGAATTGGTGTGATAAAACTCCTCATTACAATAATTATAATGCCGTTATCCACAGAAGCGCCATGACTTTGAAACTCCTGAGTTTTGATAAAACAGGCGCTATCCTTGCTGCTGCAACCACCTCGCTACCTGAATCTATCGGTGAAGTTCGTAATTGGGATTATCGCTTTTCTTGGATCCGAGACTCCTCCATGGTGATTCGAGTAATTTCTAAACTCGGGCATCGTAAAATTGTAAAAGATTTTATTGATTACATCATTGACCTCGTCCCTGAAAAAGACGAGAAATTCCAAATTATGTACGGAATTAACAAAGAAAAAGTACTTACTGAAAAAGTCTTAAATCATCTTAGTGGCTATGAAAATTCTGCCCCTGTACGCATTGGGAATGCAGCTTATAAACAGAAGCAAAATGATATTTATGGAATTTTGATGGATGCCATTCATGTGGAACTATGCGAATTTCCTCTAGTTTATGAAAAGAAAGAAGAACTCTGGTCTATTGTAAAAAATATCGTTTGGATTGTAAAAAACAATTGGGAGCTTCCCGATAAAGGAATCTGGGAATTTCGTGACGAAGACAAACACTTTACTTTTTCAAAAGTCCTCTGTTGGGTGGCTATAGATCGAGCCATAAAAATTGCAGCCCTTTTAGGTAAAGAGAAACCCCTTTGGAAAGAAATTAGAAGCGCAATTAAGAATGATATTCACGACAAAGCTTGGAATAATAAAGTCGATTCATATACGCAATACTACGGTTCAGAGGCCCTAGATGCCTCTGTTTTATTGATGGAACAATACGGTTTTATTGATGCTCATGAAGAACGTTTTGTAAAAACAGTTCACGCTGTAGAGCGAGAACTTTCATATGAAGGCTTGTTGTTCCGATATAAAAATAAAGATGACTTTGGAGCACCCACTTCCTCCTTTACAATTTGTACGTTTTGGTTTATCAATAGTCTCTATAAAATTGGAGAGATAGAAAAATCAAAAAAAATGTTTGATCAGGTCTTAAAATACAGTAACCACCTGGGGCTATTCAGCGAAGATCTTGACTTTAAAACCAAACGTCTTTTAGGGAATTTCCCTCAAGCTTATTCTCACCTAGCTTTAATTGATGTAGCACTCAATTTTAACGAAAAGTAAACGCCCCCTTTTTTAATGTTTCCGACACCACGTTAGAACCCCTTTTAAACTAGTCTTGGAATTAATTAAAAAAATAAACTAGCTTTACAAGACTTAAAAAAACCCACATAATGAAAAAACTACTACTACTAGTTCTTTTTATATCTGTAAATTTTGTTGTTGCTCAAAAAAAAGAAGATAAAAATACTGAGAAGAAAGACAAAAAAACCATTGCTGAATTAACCCAATCCAGCAAAAAAATTGAAGGCCTTTTCACCCTCTATCAAGACACGATCACTGGAGGAGTTAAGATGGTTTTAAAAGAAAGCCAGCTTTACAAAGACTTTATTTATTTTTCACAAATCGCCGATGGAGTCACTGAAGCAGGGAGCTTCAGAGGTGCTTACCGCCGGTCTACAATCATCAATATTAAAAAGTATTTTAATAAAATTGAAATTGTCGCTCCAAATACGAATTTCTACTTTGATCCTGAAAATCCCCTATCCAAATCACAAGGTGCAAATACTTCAGATGCAGTACTTTCAAGCAATAAAATTTTAGTCCATGATAAAGAAAAAGCACTTTATTTAATTGATGCAACTGGTCTTTTTCTTTCGGAAACTTTAACCCGTATTAAATCGCCCAAAAGACCTGGAGCTTCACCTTCTGCTTTTAGTTTAGGAAGTTTTGATGAGGGCAAATCAAAAATTGAATCCATAAAAAACTATCCTGAAAATACAAATATCAAAACAGAATATGTATACAAAAACCCTACTGTACTTAATGGGGGTTCTGAGGCCATTCAGGATGGAAGAAATGTTTCAATTAAAGTATTCCACTCTTTTTTAAGCATGCCTGAAGCAGGGTATACAATTCAGTATGATGACCCAAGAGTGGGTTATTTTACAACCCAAGTTAATGATATGACCGCTAAAGAAACCACAAATTATAGAGATTTGGTTCATCGCTGGCGATTGATCAAAAAGGACGCCAACCTTGCTGTATCTGAACCTATAAAACCGATCACTTGGTGGATCGAAAACAGTACCCCTTTGGAATGGAGAGAAACCATTAAAGAAGGTGTTCTCGCTTGGAATGAAGCCTTTGAGAAAGCTGGGTTTAAAAATGCGATGGAAGTAAAAATACAAGCTGATGACGCAGAATGGGATGCAGGAGATATTCGATATAATGTAATGCGGTGGACCTCATCGCCCAAACCTCCTTTTGGAGGATATGGACCCAGTATGACCAATCCGCGTACAGGCGAAATCATCGGAGCCG
>JAQWJV010000051.1 GCA_029248185.1 Flavobacteriaceae bacterium
TCTGCCACAGCTAATGTGTATTGAAGTTGAGTGAGTGTCATGATTAACTATTAAAAAAATAAATTTAATAAGAATTTCTTATAACACAAAATAAGAAATATGATTTATTGTGTTTTATTATTAAAAATAAACTTAATTATTAGAAAAACTTATTTCAAAATGGATACCTCCATAAAAATATTAGTCAAAGGTGTTTCTCTATCATCAATAGTTTGTTTGTTGATTTCATCTACCACGTTCATTCCCTTGATTACTTCCCCAAAAATAGTGTAGGAGCCATCGAGGTGATACGCTCCAGGACTTTGTTGAACAATAAAGAATTCATAGGGTGAAGCCAACTTATAAGGATTTTCTATCTCGCTGCTGGGCATTGAAATAACACCTCGGTGGTGTTTATGCCCTTTTCGTGTATCTGGGGGAAGTAAATATTTACCGATTTCACCTCTTTTTCTTGATGTCTCTCGTCGGTCAGAATTACCTCCTTGAATAATAAATCCAGGTACTACTCGATGAAATGTGGTATTATTGAAATAGCCTCTTTTAGTTAGGTAAATAAAATTGGATCTGTGGTAGGGAGTGTTATGATAGAGTTTTATATCAATATTTCCAAACCGGGTACTGATACGAACTTTATCTTCTAAATTTTCTTTTTGGTATTCAAAAAAGAAGGGAATAGCATTTTCATCATTTAAGACAATAAAATCTTCTTTGGGGGCAACTTCTTCTTCTTCTTTGGGTTGCTCGATCGGCTGCTTCTGTTGGATCACTTTTTTAACACTTGGACTTTTTTTCTTTTCAGTACTACATTGTGCTAGTATAAAAAATCCCATTAAGGAGATAATAAGTATTTTTGTTTTTGACATGGATTATCAAACTTTTATGAAATGTGTTTCAAATGTAAAAGATTTCTCTTTACCAGGAAAGCATGCTCATATTCTTACAGCTCCAATCGAACGTAGAGCACAGTTCGAACAATTACCGACAGAATTCCCAGAGGCTAAAAGGGCAGCAGTACTTCTTTATTGTTACCCCAAGGAAGGAAGAATGCATTTATCATTGATTAAGCGTGCACATTATGATGGTCCTCATTCAGGTCAAATTAGTTTACCTGGAGGAAAGCCGGAAGATTCAGATCAAAGTTTATGGCATACTGCATTGAGGGAATGTAGCGAGGAATTGGGGGTCATGCCTCAAGAATCAAAACCCTTGTTGAATTTAAGTCCAATTTACATCCCGCCGAGTAATTTTTTAGTAAGCCCTTTTGTTGTGGTTGATGCGATAACACCAAGATTTACACCTGATCCCCGCGAAGTGGCTCAGCACATTGAAATTCCATTGCGTGAACTTATTTTGACAAAAGTTAAACAAAGGAATTTAAACCAAGGAGTATCTAAGGGAACTACCGTTCCGTGCTATATCTATGAAGAGCATACAATATGGGGAGCTACAGCAATGATCTTGTCTGAATTTAAGTTTTTTTTAGAATACTGTGCATTGATTTAATTTTATCTTTAACCCCATTATAATAGCTTCTATGTTCAAAAAAAATCCGTTTGGTCATTACCTTATTTTAAAGAAATGGTTGATTCGTTATATGGGCTTTATGACTCACAGGCGCTATCGTGGTTTTAATGAACTTGAGATCGAAGGCTCTGAAATCATCAAGAGTTTACCTGATAAAAACGTACTTTTTATTTCCAATCATCAAACTTATTTTGCTGATGTTGTTGCCATGTTTCATGTTTTTAATGCCAGTTTAAGCGGACGTATAGATAGCATTAAAAATGTAGGATATTTGTGGTCTCCTAAACTAAATATATACTATGTGGCTGCAAAAGAAACCATGCGAGCAGGTTTGTTGCCTCGCGTAATGGCTTATGCAGGCTCTGTTTCTATTGAACGCACTTGGCGTGAGAGTGGAAAAAACGTTAATCGACAGGTTAAAATGAGTGATATTACCAACATCGGAACCGCATTAAATGATGGTTGGGTGATTACTTTTCCCCAAGGAACAACCAAGCCCTTTGGTCCTGTAAGAAAGGGAACAGTTCACATCATAAAACGCTATAAACCCATTGTAATCCCCATCGTAATCGATGGTTTTAGGCGATCATTTGATAAAAAAGGATTGATGATTAAAAAACGAGGAATACTCCAATCTATGATCATTAAAAAACCCCTTGAAATCGATTATGAAAACGAAAGTATCGATAGCATTTTAGAAAAAATTGAATACGCCATTGAACAACATCCCTCTTTTTTAAAAGTAATTCCTCAAGAGGAACTTGAAGCTAAAAAGAAATTAGACGTTACCCGTCAATGGGAGTTTTGATCATTCTATAATTCCAGCACAACTTATTCTTGCACCTGCAGCTCCAGAGGGTTGGGAGGTTAAATCATCCTCTCCTAGATGTACAATAACGGCTTTGCCCACTACATTCTTTGTCGCGTCATCACATCCTAGACACCATTGATCAGTTGAAAATGTAATCTCGCCATTTCCATCAGCATTGGCCTGAAAATTGCCAATATCTCCTCTGTGATAACCTGTTGTTGCACCCCAAGCACCGTGATTTTCAAAAGTTGGATTCCAATGCCCACCGGTTGATTTTCCATCGTCTGATGAACAATCTGCTTTTTCATGAATGTGAATCGCGTGAGTCCCTTCACTTAAGCCCATTAATGATGCTTGCATGAGCACTTGTCCATTTTGTTCTGTAAAAGTAACTTTTCCAGAGGTTTCACTTCCACTTTTGGGATTCAGTTGAAACTGAAGTTTTTTAATACTTTTTCTTTCAATATTTTCGTTTTCTTCAGATTCTTGAGTAATCAAATTGACCTTGGACATCACTTCTTCATGACTCCCTTCAAAAACTTGAACTTCTTCGGAAACCTTACCATCTATACTACTAGAAATGGTCACTGTAGCTTTAGATAGCGTGTCATTTCGTTCTACTTCAACTTGGACTGACTTTTGAGGTTTTGATGATTTTTTTTGATTTTGACAGCCGATCATTAATCCAATGGTTAGACAGAATAAAAGGAGAATATTTTTTTTCATGGAAATATTTTATTTTGTTAAATAATGATGTTTAAAGATAATTATTCTTTGCTAAAGCGATTGAATCTAACTCAATTTGTTTCTTAATGTGCTCAACTTTTTATGTTATTTCTGAATCCAGTATCTTTACACAAAGATTTATATTTGAGAGAGTTTATTTTTGCCTTAACCACTTTATTTTTTGCCTCGTGTAAACCCATGTACAAAACTTCGGATTTTAATTTAAAAACCGCTCCAAGAGAACCGGATTATAGTCAAACAGAAAATTGGGCCGTTCTACCCAATCAATGGCCAAGAGAACTCGAGGGTATTGTTGAGAATACGGGAGTCAAGAATGCGGATGTGTTTTATATTTATCCCACATTATTTACAGATAAAAAAGATCCTCAATGGAATGCAGACATCTATAATGAAGCCATAAGAAATAAAGTATTGTCACAAGCGATTGCTTTTCAAGCTTCTGCATGGACAGAAGCGGCAAATTTGTATGCCCCTTTTTATCGTCAAGCCCATTATCGAATTTTTGTAGATCCCTATGCAGCGCAAGGCAAAGAGGCAGGTGTCTTGGCTTATCAAGATGTAAAGCGGGCTTTTGAATTTTATTTGGCCCATTACAATCAAGGGAGACCCATTATCATTGCTTCTCACAGTCAGGGTTCTTTACATGCAAAACGTTTGCTACACGAGTTTTTTGAGGGTAAAATTTTGAAAGAAAAGTTGATTGCTGCTTATCTTGTGGGGGTGAGGATCCCACAAAATGAATTTAAAGATATTCCTCCACTAGTTCAGCCCGATGCTGTTGGGGGTTTTCTGAGTTGGAATACTTACAAGAGAAATAAGCTCCCCAAACGTTACGATTATTGGTACAAAGGAGGTGTTGTCAGTAATCCCATTTCTTGGGACGATCAAGAAGTCAGTAATAAAAAAGACCATTTAGGAGTTTTGAGTTCTGACAAAAAAATATATCCAAAGAGTCTTAAAGTTGAAAAAATTGACGGGATGTTATGGTCAAGTGTGCCAAAAATTCCCAAGCGTTTTTTTCTTTCCTTTATCAAGAGTTATCATTTTGCAGACATCAATCTTTTTTGGGCTGATATTCAGGAAAATGCAAAAATAAGAGTATCCAGTTGGGCTAAAAAAAATCAATCAAATTTATAATGCTAGTTTCTTTATTAAATGAATGTAAGGATCATTGGATTAAGGCAAAACACAATAAAAAACATCCTTTCCGATTTTTTACTTTAGCAACGGTTGCGCTCGATGGAAGGCCACATCTCAGAACGGTGGTGCTTCGAAATTTTGACTCAAATGCTTTACAATTTTCTATTTACACGGATTTGCGATCCAGAAAAGTAAACGAATTAGAGCAAGATGCAAGAGCTCAGTTTTTATTTTACGACGCCAGGCGAATGCTGCAAATTGTTGTTGGAGTGCGTCTTGTTGAATCAAATACGGATTCCTCTATTTACAATGCTATTCCCGAGCAGAGTAAAAAAGATTATACCACAAAAATGAGCCCAGGAAGTCAAATTAGTTCTCCCGAAAAGGTTCAATACGACTTTTCAGATAAAGGTCATTTCCTACAACTTGTCTTTAAAGCGGAAACAATTGAATATTTACGTCTAAAACGCCCCAATCATTTACGTGCTTTCTTTAGTTTGAAAAAGAATTGGGAAGGGTCATTTTTGGTTCCCTAAAAAAGTTCAATAACAAGACTTTTTTTGTAAATTAGTTGTTCTATTAACTTCAATTTTCAATTATCAATTATCATGTACAATAAACATTCAAAAAACAATTCTAATAGTAGACGCTCTTTTATAAAGAAGGGAGTCGCTGCTTCTTCATTATTTATTGTGCCTCGTCATGTTTTGGGAGGAGTAGGATATACAGCTCCTAGTGATCAACTTGCATTGGCAGGGATCGGAGTTGGTGGAAAAGGTGAAGGAGATTTAAGAAACGCATCGGTAAGAGGAAGAGAGCGAGTAATCGCTCTGTGTGATACAGATAGTTCAGGTAAAGGAGGAGTAGGAAAGTCGATGAAAAGATTTTCTGATGCAAAATTTTATGACAACTTCAAGGAAATGTTGGATAAAGAGAAGGATATTGATGCGGTAACGATTTCAACTCCCGATCACACACATGCCGCTGCTGCTGTTTATGCAATGGAACGAGGTATTCATATTTATGTTCAGAAACCCCTTACACACAACATTTATGAAGCACGTTTGCTAACTGAAATGGCGCGGGAGAAAAAATTAGTTACCCAAATGGGAAATCAAGGGGCTTCAAATCCCGATCAACTACAGATACAAAAATGGATTAATGAAGGGGCTATTGGCACCATTACCAAAGTAAATGTTTGGACAAATCGTCCCGTATGGCCACAAGGTGTTGAGATGAAACAACCCGATGCAGCTGCCAAACCTGCAACTTTAAACTGGGATCAATGGTTAGGCCCAGCACCAGAGACCCCTTACATTCCAGAGATGCACCCTTTTAATTGGAGGGGTTGGTGGAATTTTGGAACAGGAGCACTTGATGATATGGGATGTCATTTGATTGATATTCCTTTTAAAGCACTTGGATTGAAATACCCAACGGATGTTGAATGCAGCATTGGGGCAATTTTTACTAAAATGTGGAGTCCAGATTATTATCCAGAAGGATGCCCGCCTTCTTCATCGGTTTCCTTACATTTTGATGCAACAGAAAAAAACAATAGTCCCATACAAATGACATGGAGTGATGGGGGTATTCGACCTTTCCACCCCGACTTACTTCCAGCAGATGTAAGTATCGAAGCGAATGGTGTTATTATGATTGGTGAAAAAGGTGTAATTACTTGTGATGCTTATGGAGATGACCCTAAATTATACCGTAAAGGAGAACCCGTAATTCGCGGTGAAAAAGTTAAAATTTCAGAGCCTGAATTTGGACATCAACGTAAGTGGGTAGATGCCTGTAAGGCAGGATTTGACAGTGTGGAACACCAAGCACTTACTTCATCTTTTGACTATTCAGGTCCCTTAACTGAGACGGTTTTAATGGGAAATATTGCCATTAGAAGTTATATGCTAACAGAGTCAGAAGGCAAAAGACGTACAAATTATATTGGCCGTAAAAAATTACTTTGGGATGGAAACGGAATGAAGATTAAAAATCTTGATGCCGCAAACCAATTCGTAGGAAGAACGTATAGAAAAGGTTGGGAGTTAACATAAAAAAACGTGTCGTTTGAGAATACTTGTAACAGGTGGATTAGGGTATATCGGTTCGCATGTAACTGTGCTTTTACTTCAAAAAGGTTACGAGGTTGTTTCTGTAGATAATCTGGATAACTCCTCTATCGATGTTTTGGAAGGGATTGAAGCGATTACAGGAACAAGACCTTTCTTTGAGGCTTTAGATGTTAGGAATGAAAATCAAATGAAAGATTTGTTTGATAAATACCCTAATATTGATGGTGTCATTCATTTTGCAGCCTACAAAGCCGTTGGAGAAAGTGTTGAAAAACCACTGGAATACTATGAAAATAATTTGAATGGGTTGGTTCAGGTATTAAAACCAGTCACTCAAAAAGCAATTCCATTTATATTTAGTTCATCTTGTACCGTATACGGCCAAGCAGACAAAATGCCAATCAACGAGGATATGCCTTTAAAAAAGGCATTTTCACCTTATGGAAATACCAAACAAACAGGGGAACAGATTATTGCTGATTGTTGTACAGCTTATAAAGGGTTTAATGCGATATTATTGCGTTATTTTAATCCTATAGGAGCCCATTCTTCAGCAAGAATCGGTGAATTTCCTCAAGGAACTCCACAAAATCTAATCCCATTCCTCACCCAAACCGTAATAGGAAAGCGTGAGGTGCTTAAAATTTTCGGTTCTGATTACGACACTCCAGATGGTACTTGTATTAGAGATTATATTCATGTTATGGATTTAGCTCAAGCCCATGTGGAAAGCCTGAATTATCTGATTGAATCCAAAAATTCAGAAGCCTGTGAGGTGTATAATGTTGGAACAGGAAAAGGAGTAAGTGTTTTGGAAGTAGTTCGAACTTTTGAGAAAGTAACAGCTGAGAAGGTACCCATTGAAATGAGTGAACCTCGAACAGGAGATATAATAACAGCTTTTGCCGATCCTTCCAAAATAAACAATAGAATAGGTTGGAAAGCACAATATTCTCTGGAGGATTCTTTGATGAGTGCTTGGAATTGGGAAAAGCAATTAAAAGGAACAATCGAGACAATGAAAAAAGAAGTTTAATTAGTAAAAATGAATAACAGCTCAAAAATTAATCGTCGGAATGCGATCAAAGCAATGGCTTTAAGCTCAACTGCTTTAGCAATCCCTAATCTTCATTCTGAAATAAAGCCAAAAGTAGCGTCATTAAAAGGGAATATTAATCACTCTGTCTGTCAATGGTGTTATAGTAATATACCTTTAGAGACCCTCGCAAAAGAAGCTAAAAGCTTAGGGTTAGTAGGAATCGATCTGATTGGTGCAGAGGGCTGGGACACTTTAAAAAAGTATGGATTGACTTCTACTATGTGTTATGGAGATTTAGAGGGGAAGTCTACAAGAGATTTAACTAAAGGATGGTGTGATACTAAATATCACGAAGGTTTAATAAAACATTACAAACGATTTATACCCTTGGTGGCAGAAGCAGGATGGACAAATCTTATCTGTTTTAGTGGAAACAGTAGAGGAATTGACAACAAGACTGGTTTACAGAATTGTGTCAATGGTCTCAAAGAAATTATCCCGACAGCAGAAAAATACGGTGTTATTTTAAATATGGAACTCTTAAATTCTAAAGTTGATCATAATGACTATATGTGTGATAATTCCGAATGGGGGGTTGCACTTTGTAAAGCTTTAGGGTCTGATAATTTTAAGTTGTTGTATGACATCTATCATATGCAAATTATGGAAGGTGATGTGATTCGAACTATTAGTGAGAATAAAGAATATTACGGTCATTTTCATACTGCAGGTGTTCCTGGAAGAAATGAAATTGATGAGTCTCAAGAGTTATACTACCCAGCTATAATGGAAGCCATAGTGGAGTCAGGATTCGAAGGATATGTCGCTCAAGAATTTATTCCTAAGAATAAAGAGAATAATGGCTTTGATTCTCTAGCTGACAGTATTCGTCGATGTGACGTTTAGCGCGTTTATTCGTATTTGGCAGGTTTTCCTTTAGCAGCAGTATTTTTGAGAAATGTTCGAATATCTTCATTTGCTTTGATCAGGTCTTCATTACGAAGGTACATCATATGCCCACTACGATAGCCTTCAAAATAAAAACGATCTTTCATTTTACCACTTGGATCAACTTGCCACATGGTGTATTTTGCATTGAAATACGTGGTAGCTCCGTCGTAATATCCGGATTGAAAAAGTACTTTCATGTAGGGGTTTTCGGCCATTGCACGGCGTAAATCCTCTCGAGTATTATCATTATCATTATTCCAGGGCCTCACAGGACCAAACATATTGTATTTAATATCCGTTTTAAAATTTAATTCTTTTTGGATGTAATGATTGATTGCTGGAGTAAATGAATGTAGCCATGAGGTGAGTTCAGCGCTATAATCGGGTCGCATTCCAGCATCTTTACGATCGATGCCTAAATAGCGTGAGTCCAACCTTCCAATGGTTTTTCCTTCTTCCCTCAATAGTTCTTTCCAAAAAAAAGATGTGGAAATATCTAAGTTATTTTGCAATATGACTTTCTCTGAAAGGCCAGAATACAAGGACATCTTGGAGGCTATTTCAGATCGTTCTTCTTGTTGAATAAATCCACCTTTGGCAAGAGCAGGGATTAAATCATTAATTGCAAAATCTTCAACCTCAGGGAGCATCTCTGTAAGGTCTTTTTGTTGTAGTTGGGGACTAAGTTTCTTATGATGCCAAGCTGCCGCAGCGTAATATGGTAGATTGATTGCTGATGAAACGGGACCCCCCACCCGTATTACTTTATAATCTGCTGGCGAAACCATGATAACTCCATTGATGTACATCCATTGCCTTTCTTGCAGTGCAGCAGAAAGTCCCATGACTCTTGTGCCTCCATAGCTTTCTCCGATTAAATATTTTGGGGATTCCCACCGTTGTTTTCTGCTCACAAAAGTAGTAAGCCACTCTGCTAAATAGCTGATGTCTTCGTTGATTCCGAAAAATGTTTTTCCATCTTCTTTTTTTCCATCATAATCAATAATTCGAGAATACGCTGTATTTACAGGATTGATGAAAACGATATCAGCTACATCTAATATGGAGTTGGGATTGCTTTTGTATCCATAGGGTTGCACAGGATAGCCTTCTTCGTCAATATTTAGTATTTTGGGCCCCGTATAAGCTAAATGCATCCAAACTGATGCAGAACCTGGACCTCCATTAAAAGAAAAGAGCAAGGGACGTTCTGGATTGCTTTTTAGGTCCGTTCTTTTGTAATAGGTGTAAAATAAAGTAGCAATTGGCTTTCCGTTTTTATCCCAAACAGGTTGCGTTCCGGTTTGTGCTTGATAATTTACATTTTTACCTTTAATTGTAGTGGTATGATAGGTTGTTACAATCGTATCAATAGGAATTTCCCTATTCTGAGCCAATGAAACAAAAGAAATAAAAAGTACAGCAAGGGATGATAAATTATATTTTTTCATAAGGGAACAATTAGATGATATGTAGTTTTGATGTTAAAAAAAAACCCTCAGCTTGAGGGTTTTTTTAATCTATGAGAAGAATAAATTAATTGATTGACATCTTGGCACTTCTGTTAATTTTAGCTCTTCTACTTTCTTTTCTTCCAGCGGATGTATTGTTGTCGCCGATCAGTTTTGTTTCACCATAACCAACGGTATTTAATCGGTTGGCATCAATACCATTTTCAATAAGATATTCTTTAACTGAAGAAGCTCGTTTTTCCGATAATTTCATATTGTAGCCTTCAGATCCGTCACTTGAAGCATATCCTTCGATATTGATCGATGCATCAGGATATTTATTCAATAAATTTTTCACTACATCAAGGATTTCTTTGTCATCAGAATCAAGAGCATTGCTACTTGCAGGGAAAAGAATTTTATTATTCTCACTGTTGATGAAATTGATTAAGTCTGTAGGCTCGTCTGGGCAACCATTGTTTGCAGCTGTACCCGCTAAATCAGGACAATTATCGTCTTTATCTGGCACACCATCTCCATCAGAGTCTGTCCAAGGACATCCACCATTGGCAGAATCTCCAGCAACTTCAGGACATCTGTCTTCATTGTCTGCAACACCATCTCCATCAGAATCTGGGCATCCATTCATTGCAGCGGTTCCTGCTTTAGTGGGACAGGCGTCGTCAATGTCAGCAATTCCATCTCCATCTCCATCTGGACAACCTTGAAGAGCTTCTGTCCCCGCTTCTTCAGGACAACGGTCTTTATTGTCAGGAATACCGTCACCATCCGTATCAGGACATCCGTCAAATTCTTTGAGACCAGGAACATCTGGACATACGTCTTTTTGATCTGGAACACCATCTTTATCAGCATCTCCAGCTCCAAAATTATAGCTTAACCCAACGATGTGTTGCAAGTGATTATAAGTACTGCCTTCAATATTACCTCTGTAAGAGGTACTTACATTGATTGCAAAGTTATCGTCTAAATAAAAGTTTACTCCAATTCCACCAAGTGAAGTTCTATTGGTTTCAGTTGAAGGGAAGAATCCTTCTCTATCTTTTCCATCCGAAAATTTTGAAAGTCCATAACCCACGAAGAGGTAGGGAAGCGTTTTACCTTCAGAAAGATTGTATTTAACAACCCCATCTAGAGAGGAGTAATTAAGATCAGTATTATTGTTTTTAACATTATTGAGGGCGTATTGGGCGCCAATAGAAAATCCAGCTCCAATGTAACGTGATAAACTCAGAGCAGGGGCTCCAAAGTTTAAACCAGAATCAACATCATCTCCTTGTAAATTTATAAGATCAACTCCAACAGCGATGGCCCAAGGATTTTCTGATGTTTGTGCAAAGGTAGGTAGGGTAGTAGAGATTGCAGCTACTAAAAACATTATAGGTTTGAGTAATTTCATATGAATTGTTTTAAAGTATAAATATACTAATTTTACCACAAAAAAAAATCTTTACTAAAAAAAAAAATTTTGTAAAATATGAATAGGTCGGAGTCTTCAATTTGAATGATGCTAATGCCTTATTCGATACTGTATGAAGCTGTTTCACTTGAAAAACTGAAGGGTTTGTTTTAATCTAATTTATTTTCTTTTTTGTGTATTTGTGAAATGAGAGTCGTTTTAAAAATCAAAAAAGTCTTGTGCTTTACAAGAATGTGTTAATTTTAATAAGTTTTCTAGGGGGTATCGAAACCAAGAAAGTTGTAAATTGATGCTGATTTATGAAATTTGGTTTTGTATCGCTTCACATTTGATTAATAAAATAATAAATACAATGAAAAAAAGAGATTTTTTAAAAACATCTGCCGCATTTGCTTCAACGGCCTTATTACCTTCTTCTATTTTTGCATTATCAAACAACAATGCAAGATTAAGAACCGCTCATATTGGAGTAGGGAATATGGGTGCTGCTGATTTGGCATCAATATCCTCTCACGACCTGGTTGATGTTGTTGCCTTGTGTGATGTAGATTCCGACAATCTAGCAGCGGCTAAAAAACTACACCCCAATGCAAAAACATTTTCAGATTACAGAACGCTTTTAAAAGAGATGTCGGCTGATATCGATGCAGTTGTTGTTTCCACTCCCGATCACACCCACGCTCCCGCCTCCATGATGGCGATGGAGATGAATAAACCTGTTTATTGTCAAAAACCGCTAACCCATTTTGTGTCGGAGGCAAGAGCCATGCGTAAAATTGCCGAGGAAAAGAATTTAGTAACTCAAATGGGGATACAGGTGCATTCTTTTTATGATTACAAATTAGCTACTGTTCTTATTCAATCTGGGATTATTGGTAAAGTAAGTAAGGTCCATGCTTGGTCACCAAAAAATTGGGGTTATGATGGTCCCGAACCCAAGGGTGCAGATACAGTTCCAGATCATTTGGATTGGAATTTGTGGTTAGGAACTTCCCCTGAACGACCCTATAAAGACACCGTTTACCATCCAGGGAACTGGAGAAAATTAGTGGATTACGGTTGCGGAACTCTCGGAGACATGGGGGTGCATATTTTCGATACACCTTATAACGCTTTGGCGCTTGATGTTCCCTTAACAATTACCAATAAATGTCGTAAGCCTAATGGATTTGGTTTTCCAGAAAATAACAATGTGACTTATACATTCCTAGGAACAAAATATACTACAGACACCTTAACTTGGGTATGGTCAGATGGACCAGGTATGCCCAAAGTCAACAAAGAATTAAAACTTCCCAATAAAGAAAAGCTTCCCCTACAAGGAGCTATGTTTATTGGAGAAAAAGGACGCTTATTACTTCCTCATTTTATGGAATTACCTCGACTCATTGTAGATGGAGAATATCAGGAAATTGATATAAGCCAATATGATCCCAACAATAGTCTTGGAAACAATAAGAATGACTACGAACGCGATGCACCAAAACACTATCATCAGTTTGTAGATGCATGTCTTGGAAAGGATAAGGCTTCGGCGCCCTTTTCGTATTCAGCAAGGTTAACAGAAACAATTTTGTTAGGAGTAATCGCTGGACGTTTTCCCAAACAGACGCTACATTGGGATAATGAAAAAGCTCGTTTTAAAGAAGAAGAGGCGAATGCCTTTTTGAGTGGTGACTATCGAGAATTTTAAGATTGTGAGCATCTAACACAAAAGGGATTACCGAAAGGGGATCCCTTTTTTCATTTTTGCTGGATTTAAGTCACTTGTAAAGGATGTAAATGAATACTTAACTTTAAATATTATAATGGGTTGAGTTATTTTTTTATATTTGATTCCATATGAAAAAACTATTAAAACGGATTCAGCTTTTTCCTTTCATTTTATTGACAGTTATTTCTTGTTCAGATAATGAAAACAATGAAAGCGAGGCTGCATTTTTGGATAAAATTGACAATGTTGTTTGGACCCGCGGTAAAAACTTTAAAACATTTAAAAGCAATCCTTTCAAGTTGTTTATTGTTGAAGATGGAATTTGTTATGAATTCAGTGAGGGAGACACCATGGTTAACAGTAATAAATTCAGTTATAGTGTTAAAAAAAACAATGTAGACACCCTTCAGTTGGGGTATAAAGTTGTAGGAGAAAGAATCAATCATTGTGGAACTTTCACCTATTATATGGATTCTAACGAAAACCTCATTAGAACATATAAAGAGTGTGCGACTATTTATAACAATACTCAAGTTTTAGACTACTATAAATCCGAGTTAACTTTAGAAGAAGTCTGCTCTAACTAACTGTTATCTACTTAGGTTAACGATTTAAAATTACCAATTATATAACATTTGTTAGATAAGGAAGTAAAGCGATCCAATTGGATTTTTAATCTCGCCTTTAGTCATTTCGTAACTATTAGGAAAACCTTTCAAAACAGCTCGTAAGACATTTGAATCCTACGCACTTTAATTAGCAATATCAAAGGATATAAGATATAAACTACTTGGACACGCTAACCCAACCATTGAAGCACACTATCAGGATTTGGAATGGGATGAACTAAAGCTGCAAGTAGACGAAGCACACGAATTAGTTCTAAAGGAATATAGAGTAGAAGATATCTATAAAGCTATATACAGAAGAGGTAAGGAGTTAGGTCTTTAATCTAAATCTTCTGCATCTAAAATGTCAGGTACAAACGAAATGACTGCAATTGTGGCTGCTACTCTAGCGGCAACTCTTCCTGTTCTAAATGATTCAATAATCTGTTCTTTTCTCTTGGTTATAAATCCATCTGCAAACCAAACATCACTAATTATTCTGTCATCAAAATCAAGTTTTTTAGTCCATCTTTTATATTTATTTTGATTTATTTTGTTTGTTGATGAGACTAAATCTATCGCAATAGAGCCAAAGAAAAATCCTAATATAATATTTGGGGCTTTATATTTGGGTTTTAGTATTCAAAATTGGACGGCAAAAGCCAGTTTAATAGGTGGGATTTACAACAAACCTATTCTTACAGAAAATTTACATCACTTCTTTACAGCTTCAATG
>JAQWJV010000029.1 GCA_029248185.1 Flavobacteriaceae bacterium
AAATCCAAGATTTTGAACGTCTTCTTTTAATATTAATTCCATGATGAGTGATTATTATTTTAACATATCGGCAACATAAGGCATTAATGCCAAATGACGCGCTCTTTTTACAGCCACTGAAACTTTACGTTGGTACTTCAAAGAAGTTCCCGTTAATCTTCGTGGTAAAATTTTACCTTGCTCGTTAACAAATTTGAGCAAAAAGTCTGGATCTTTATAATCCACATACTTTATACCCGTTCTTTTGAAACGGCAATATTTTTTTTGAGTAGAGGTGTCAATATTTAACGGGGTTAAATAACGGATTTCACCTTCTTTTTTTCCTGAATTTTGTTCTTCTATTTTAGACATTGCTTATGCTTTTGTTTTGTTCTTTTTTCTTCTTTTTTCTGCCCATGCCAGTGAATGCTTGTCGAGTTTTACCGTGAGATAACGCATGATACGCTCGTCACGGCGAAATTCCACCTCCATAGCCGCTACGGCTTCGCTTGGTGCTGCAAATTCAAAAAGATGATAGAAGCCACTTTTCTTATTCTCGATCGGATAAGCAAGTTTCTTAAGACCCCAATTTTCCTGACTCGTCATTGAACCTTGGTTGGTCTTAATAAAATCTACAAATTTCTGAACTGCTTCCTCAATCTGAGTTTCAGAGAGAACGGGATTTAAAATGAAAACAGTTTCGTATTGATTCATAATCTTTATTTTGGTTGGCAAAAATAGATTAATCTATACAGTATACCAAATAAAGATCACTTTAAAATGAAGTTTTTTTAATTATATTTGTATTACTAAATCTTTTAATGATGCCTCTAAACTATATTCTCGTAGACCCGAATCCTATTAAACGACTCCACCTGATACAAATTCTTAAGAAAATTAAAAGCTTGAGTTTAGTTAAAGAATTCTCAAATGCTGTTGAAGCCCAAAATTTTCTTGATTATAAATCGGTAGACCTAATCTTTCTCTCGGCTAAACTTCCTGTCTATTCAGGGTTTGATTTCATTGATAAATTAAAAGATCCTACGGAAATTGTGCTAATGACAGATGAAGCAGAAGATGCCCTTCGTGCATTTGATTTAAATCTAGCCGACTGTATTTCTCCTCCTTTTTCACTGGAGCGTATTGCGCAATCCGTCAATCGCATCGAACAAAATATCAAGATTAATCTCAGTTATAAAAACAAGACCGATCACTTCATCGAAATTAAACACAATCTTAAAACCGAGAAAGTCGCTATAGATCACATACAATGGATCGAAGCTGTGGGAGATTATGTCAAAATAATAACCCAAAAGAAAAAATTCATGGTACTCTCTACCATGAAAAACTTTTTAAACCGACTACCTCAAGAGCAGTTTTTAAGAATTCACAAATCCTATATCATCAATCTCAAAAAGGTCATTAATTATTCTGCCTCTTCTGTAAATATTGAAAACAAAGACTTCCCTCTAAGCCGAACTCAAAAAAAACAGTTTCGCCTCTCCGTGAGTAAATTTCAATAAGGATCTACATCAAAATTAATTCGTGTGCTTTTGAAAGCAGCAATAGCCTGAAAACTTTGATGTGTTCTTTCAAGGATTTTTTTAACCTTTCTAGAGGACAAATCATGATCAATTTTAACGACAAGCTGCTTGTGGTACAGATTTCTTACCCGTGCAACAGAAGGGAAAACTGGACCTAAAACGGTTCCTTTGTATGATTGCCTCAGTACATTAACAAACCAATCTGAAGCCATATTAACTGTATCAAACTGCCTACTTTTAAAAGTGATGCGTATCATCCTGAAATAAGGAGGATACCTGTACTCATGTCGCTCTTTTCGTTGGTCATGATAGAGCGCTTCAAAGTCATGATCTATGACTTGCTTTAATGTGGGATGATCGGGTTGATAAGTTTGAATAAGTACATTTCCTTTTTCCTCAGAACGCCCTGCTCTTCCGGCTACCTGACACAACATTTGATAGCTTCGTTCGTGTGCTCTAAAATCCGGAAAGTTTAAAACATGATCTGCATTGATAACACCTACTAAAAGAACATTTTTGAAGTCTAGTCCCTTTACAACCATCTGAGTCCCAACTAAAATCTGAATTCGCTCTTGAACAAAGGCTTCAATAATTGTATCAAAACCCCATTTTCCTCGGGTACTATCCCAATCCATTCTCCCCACAGCAACCTCTGGGAAAAGGGATTTAATCTGTTCTTCGATTTGTTGAGTTCCTACTCCCTTAGTTGTCAAAGTTGACATCCCACACGCATGACATTGGGTTGGCATTGGAATATGATAGCCACAATAGTGACAGCGAAGCTGTTGTTGTGTTTGATGGTAGGTTAATGAAACATCACATTGGGTACACTGAGGAGAATGCCCACAACTTGTACATTCGGAAATGGGAGCATAACCTCTTCTGTTTTGAAATAAAATAACTTGTTTTCCTAAAGATAATGTGTGCTGAATTGCATCTATCAATTGGGAGGAAAACATACCGGTCATCAATTTCTTTCTGTGGGCTTCTTTTAAATTAATCAATTCAATATTGGGGAGCGAAACCCCACCATATCGTTCGGTCAATTGAACCCAACCATACTTATTATTTCTTACATTTTCAGCAGTTTCTAGGGAGGGAGTGGCTGAACCTAATACTACTTTTGATTGCATAGCGTTGGCAAGATAAATCGCGCTATCCCTAGCTTGATAACGTGGTGCGGGATCAAATTGTTTGTAGGAGGTTTCATGTTCTTCATCGATCAAAACTAATCCTAGATGATCAAAAGGAAGGAGAACCGCTGAGCGAGCACCTACAATGACTCTTGCCTCGGGTGAAGCATTGAGTACTTTTTGCCAAACCTCGGTACGTTCATGAATAGAAAATTTAGAATGATACACGGTAACTTGACTTCCAAATCGTGCAGCCAGTCTGTTTACAATCTGGGAGGTTAAAGAAATTTCAGGCAATAAATACAACACCTGATTTCCCTTGGCAAGCTCAGCCTCAATCAATTTGATATACACCTCTGTTTTCCCTGAAGAAGTAACCCCTTCAAACAAAACCACATTCTTCTCATCAAATTGACTATTGATTTGGTCAAGTGCAAGCTGTTGGGCTTCTGATAGGGTTTTTAACCCGGATTTATCTTGCTCCTGCTTAATCAATAAACGATGCTCTTCCTGATAGTGCTCTTCCAAAACTCCCTTGTCAATAAGTGCTTTTAGTTGACTACTACTTGAACCTGATTTTGTTTTTAAACTAGAAACTTTTTGAAGTCCTTGGTAGCCCGCAGGATCAGAAAAAATAGACATGACAACGGCAAGTTGTTTTGGAGCTTTTTGTAGACTTTCAAAGAGCATCCTCAAATTTTCTTCTATTAGATACGCAGCTGTCAACCGAACGTAGCGAACTTTTTTAGGCTTGAATTTTTCTTCTAAGTGCTGATGAATCTGCGCTACGTTATGCTCCAACATTCCTAACACCAATGGCATTACCTGTTTTCGATCTGTTATCTTACTGATTTCATCTAGTGTGAGGGTTTGTTTTTGCAATGCTTCATATACTAAATATTGACTATCTGAAAGGGCGTTCAATTGTGCTTCAGTAGCTTCACATTTAACCAAAATTGTTTTGCTCTCAATCAACAATGCGGCTGGGAGACAAGCTCTCATGATTTCTCCTTGACTACACATGTAATACGATGCCATCCACTGCCAAAATTTTAATTGATTCATGGTAACCGTTGGAACATCATCCAAGATCATTGCTATAGGTTTAGGCTCGTAGGTTTGAGGGGCGATATCATGAACTTTGGTCACCAAAGCAGTATAAATTTTTTGCTTTCCAAATGGAACAGCAACTCGAAACCCAACAGCTATGGATTCGGCTTGTTCTTTGGTGATTTTATAGGTGTAAGGTTTGGGCAAAGCCAAAGGGAGCAATACATCTACATAAAAAGAAAAAACTTCTAAATTTTCAATCTTCATCAACATTAAACTTTGGCTCCCTTTTAAATCGTGTTAACGTAGCATTCAATTCAAATCCCAATAATAGAATATTAGAATTCATCCAGATGTATAACAGAAAGATCAACAAAGCCCCAATGGACCCATACAGTTGATTGTAGGTAGAAAATTTGTCAATATAAATTCCAAAGCCGTAGGTCGTTAGAAAAAACAAAAGGATTGTCATTAGGGCTCCCGGAGAAAAAAACCGAATTTTTCGTCCTTCTATAGTACCAAAATAATAAAGAATACTAACCGTTAAATAAGCAAAGAGGCCAAAAAAACTAATCTGACTTATCCTTGTTAAACGAATCTCTGAAGGGACAAGTGATTCTAGATTATTGAGGATATAAAATTCAAAATAAAAAAAGATAATGACTGCAAACAATGAAAGAAATGCTAATACCACACTTACCCCCACAGACAATAAATATTGCCTGAAAAAGTTTCTCGAAAACTCAACGTGATACGAAACCTCAAAACTTCCGAAAATAGCAGAAACCCCATTAGCGGATAAGAAAATTGACAATAAAAAAACAGAAGATAAAAGTCCTCCTCTGGGTTTGCTTCTAATATCTTCAAAAATGCCTGTGAAAAAAGTTTGTGTCTCAGTGGGCAAGAACAATTCGATATAATTTAAAAAGGTTTGATCAAAATTATCAATATGAATAAATGGAATCATATCCACGAAAGGAATCAAGTTGACTATAAACAGTAAAAAAGGAAACAACGCCATGAAAAAACTAAACGAAATACTCCCTGCACGATAAGAAAGTGCTCCTTTTACTATCCCAATAACATACATCTCAATAAGGTCATAGATTGAGAATCCATAAAACCCTGGAGGTTTAACAGCTTTTGCAAAGCTGATAATTGTTTTAATTACAGGAAGTTGTACAATTTTTGACATGAAGTCAGCTTTTTCTCTTTTACAAAGATAATCGGCTTAATCATATAGGGAGATAAATCAATTAAAAATCCAAAGGCTTTGTACCTTTGCTTGATGGAGATCGTATTACTGTGTGTTGGAAAAACAGATCGTACTTTTTGGGCTGATGCTGCAGAAGAGTATGTAAAAAGACTTAAACATTATACTAAGTTTTCCATTCAATATGTCGCAGACACTAAAGCTCAGAAGAAAACACAAGCTTCAGAAATTAAAAATGAAGAAGCAAAAAGTATTCTTCAAAAAATTAAAGCAGGAGATTATGTCTACTTATTGGATGAAAAAGGAAAGTCATTTACCTCAACTAGTTTCTCTAAAAAGATAGAGCAACATATGATTTCGAGTACACAAAGAATTGTATTTATTCTGGGTGGAGCCTACGGGTTTTCTGAAATTCTTTATCAAAAATTTCCAAATAAAATAAGCCTCTCTGAAATGACTTTTTCACATCAAATGATACGGCTATTTTTTTGCGAACAATTATATAGAGCTTTTACAATAATCAATAATCATCCCTATCACAATAATTAATGATTCCCTTTTAATAATCAAAAATCCTTCATGAAACTAATTTTCGCAACTCATAACCAACATAAAGTAGAAGAATTAAAAAAACTTGTGCCTGCTTCCATATCAATCTTAAGTCTCGCAGACATCAATTGTCACCATGATATAAAAGAAACAGGGGCTACCTTAGAGGAAAATGCAGAAATCAAGGCGAATTTTATTAAGTACAAATACGGTTTAGATTGTTTTGCTGATGATTAAGGATTAGAAATTGAAAGCTTGCAAGGTGCCCCTGGAGTGTATTCTGCGCGCTATGGGGGTGAGGGAAAAAATAGTGAGGATAATATTCATAAAGTTTGGGAAGAATTAAAGGGGAAAACCAACACCAAAGCTCAGTTTAGAACGGTCATCGCTTCCTCTTTTGGAAATACTATTAAACGCTTTGAAGGCATCGTAAAAGGAGATATCATTTTTGAAAAACGTGGAGCAGGTGGCTTTGGTTATGACCCTATCTTTATTCCAGAAGGGTTTGCTAAAACTTTTGCTGAACTGGGAGATCTAGTTAAAAATAGAATCAGTCATCGCGCCCTAGCCACTCAACTTTTTCTAAAAGAACTCAATCAGCTAAAAAAATCATAATAAAATCCAAGAGCTAAAATACTTTCCATGAATTTTAGCTAATTTTATACCATGAGGAAGATCTGGGTAGCTTTTTTACTAATAACATTTTATACTGGTTTGGCGCAGGATAATTTTAGTGCTCGCGTAGAAAACGAAACCACGGGATTAGCGATGCCTAGTGTACACATTCTCAACCTCACACAAGTAATAGGAACCATTACAAATCAAAGAGGAGTTTTTGAAATTCCAGCCAAAGTCAATGATACACTTTACTTTTCCTACCTAGGCTATAAACCTCTGAAAATTGCAGTCACCAATGATATGATCAAATTTGGAAATGCTAATTTCAAAATGACAGAACTGGCCTTTGCTCTGGAAGAAATTGTAGTTCGTGCCTATCAACTGACTGGTTATTTAGATATTGACGTTCGAAATGCGCCTATCAATACAGCACGTCGTTACAGTATTTCGGGTTTACCCAATAGAGGCTATGAGGCAGGATCAAGGAATCCAGGTGCCATTTCCAAAGCTGTAGGAAATCTTTTTAATCCGGCAGACTTGCTAAATAATCTTTTCGGTAAAAACCCAGCACAAATGAGGAAACTCAAAAAAATGCGTCAAGATGATGAAATTAAAAATCTCCTAGCTTCAAAGTTTGATCGTCAAGTATTAATGCAACTATTGGGATTAAAGCGAATTGATATTGACGATATTTTAAGAAATTGTAATTACTCTGACGCCTTTATAAAAGAAGCCAACGACCTTCAAATCCTTGAAGGAATCAGCAAATGTTATGAAGAATACAGGGTCTTACAACTCTAATAAATGTCCTCACTTACCCACTTTATAAAACCGTTAACAGCTTCCAGAGAAAATCGCATTAAAGGCCTTAGATTTGTTGAGGAGCATCCTGAATACCTAAATGAACTTTTTGAGTTAGCACATAATTCAGAAGCAAAAAGAGAACACATTTATGCTGCTTGGATTTGGGAATTTTACATCCTAACTGACTTCTCGAGATATGTTCCTTTTTTTGATTCTTTGCTTCATTATTTATTAATGATTGATCATTCTAGTATGAGAAGATCTCACAGTAAAATACTATGGCATTTTTTAAAAAATAAAACCTCCCGTAATACACTAACCAAAGCCCAAAAAGAAAGAGTCATTTCAATTGGTTTAAGCTGGATTATGTCGGAAACTAAAACCGCGCCTCTTAGTTTTTGCATTCGAATTTTATTACTTTTCAGGTCTGAATATCCAGAGGTTCAATCGCATTTGGAAGATTTACTTTTGCATTCAAAAAGAACCTTCCCTAAAGGAGTTTATCCTGTAATTCGAAGTGTTTTTAAGAATTAATTTTAACGCCTCTTATTTTCATTGTATCTTTGCATGACTAATAAACACATCATGTTGCTTACCGCATTAAACGCCATTTCACCAATTGATGGTCGGTACCGTTCAAAAATAAAATCACTTTCTGCCTATTTCTCTGAAGAGGCATTAATCAGATATCGAGTTCAAATTGAAATTGAGTATTTCATTGGACTTTGTGAATTACCGCTTCCCCAGTTAGCTGATTTTAATCCGTCCCTTTATGAAGAATTAAGAAGTATCTATTTGCATTTTACTTCCGACGACGCGCTACAAATAAAAGAGATTGAAAATACAACCAATCATGATGTCAAAGCCGTTGAATATTTCATCAAAAAAGAGTTTGATAAATTGGAACTTCAAGATTTTAAGGAATTCATTCATTTTGGGCTGACTTCACAAGACATAAACAATACAGCAATCCCATTGTCTGTCAAAAATGCAATCAATGAGATTTACATCCCTCAATTGGATGATTTAATCGAATCTCTTGAGGAAAAAGTTGTGGAATACAAAGACATACCATTGTTAGCTAGAACACATGGTCAACCCGCCTCCCCTACTCGTTTAGGAAAAGAAATTAATGTTTTTGTTCAACGTTTGAAAATTCAAAGAGCGATGCTAGTCCAAATTCCTAATGGAGCTAAATTTTCGGGTGCAACAGGAAATTTCAATGCGCACAAAGTAGCTTATCCCGAAATTGATTGGAAAGCCTTTGGAACGCACTTTGTAGAATCTACTTTGGGTTTAAATTATTCTTTTCCAACCACTCAAATTGAGCATTATGACTCTTTTGCCGCCTTGTGTGACAATATGAAAAGAATCAATACAATCTTAATTGATCTGAATAGAGACCTCTGGCAATACATTTCCATGGATTATTTTAAGCAGCAAATCAAAGAAGGAGAAGTAGGTTCTTCGGCTATGCCACATAAAGTGAATCCAATTGATTTTGAAAATTCAGAAGGAAATTTGGGGATTGCAAATGCTATTTTTGAATTTTTATCTGCTAAACTTCCTGTTTCAAGATTACAACGGGATTTGACCGACAGCACTGTATTGCGTAATATAGGAGTCCCTTTTGGTCATACCATTATCGGTTTACAATCGACCCTTAAAGGGATCGGAAAACTATTGGTGAACACCACCAAAATTGAGGATGATCTGAATGCAAATTGGGCTGTTGTTGCTGAAGCTGTCCAAACTATTTTAAGAAAGGAAGGATATCCAAATCCTTACGAAGCTTTAAAAGAACTCACTCGAACCAATACCATAATCAACAGAGAAGCAATTCAACAGTTTATTGCTGGGCTTGAGGTGGAAGAAGAATTAAAAGACAAACTCAAAACTATTACCCCTTTTAATTACACTGGAATTTAATCAAAGATTCCTTTAAAAACATCGGCCGTAGATCCTAATTGCTTTTTCATTTGATTTGGATCTACTTTTTTTGCTAAGGTCATAATTACAGCAGGATTCATGTCAGTCCCTATGATGCGTAAAACTCCAAAGCCCATCTTTGTTGAATTGAGAAAAACTATACCTTCTTCAATCTGATCTGTATTTCCTTCAAAAAGAACACTTCCTTGGGCTTTATCAAAGGCTTTGAAATCCATTAAATGCTGATATTGATCCTGAGACAAAATAGTGGAAATTTTAGCTAGTTCTTTTTGGTATTTATCCTCTTGACCCTCCTTAGAGCGATAGAACAGCAAATTTAATTTATCTACACTACTCACCGCACTTTGTTCACTTAACGATAAATCTTTATTAAAAAGACTATCCAAACGTAAAGGCAGATTAACAATTAAAAAAGAAGAATCGTCCATCTTATTGACATAGTAGGATTGAAGACTTGGTTTTTTTCCACAGGAAACAAGGAATACTGAAATGAATAAACCTATCCAAAGGGTGCTTTTAATTTTCATTTATAAGGATTTTTTTTGTTGTGCCTTTTTCAATTGATTTCCTCCAGGTAAATTCATCTGATCGGTCAGTTTAGAAATTTTATTCAAATCAATATCTCCCTCCAATAAAAGCAAAACAGATTCGATATTTCTACCATTAATTTCAAGGGCGTTTTTAGTAGACCCTGAATGCTCTGTCACATACATGAGTAACTTTTCCACATAATCCTCTGATTTTCCTTCTTTAACGTAGAAGGAAACATCTGCTTCGGGATCCTTAATGATCATGAGTTCCTCCAAATCTTCTGAGGAGACTTCTTGATTGACCCATTTCAGCATTTCCGTACTAACCTCATCATTACCAGAAATTAAAACTTTAAAATTGTTAATACTTGACACCATCTCCAAATACTCTTGAGACTCAGAGTCATCAAAATTGATACTCATTTGTCCTAACATTTTAAACATCTTTGGACTGATAGAGACCAAACTCACATCATCACTATTCGCATAGCGTTCAAAAATAGATTGCCCACTCACGACTAGAGTGGAAAAAAAAGCAATCAATACAAGGGTTACATTTTTCATTTTTTTTTATTTAATTAATTTATTAGTAGTTTCATTCCAATAATCTAAATAAGCGACTTTTTCAGCGCCTTTATTCAGAAGTGAAGAAACTTTTTCCATATTGGTTTTAAATTGAGTAAAAGCAAGTTGAGCTTCCTGATTCGATGGTAATACATTTGAGGTAGCGTAATAAAATTGTACTGAAATTACAATGGCAATTACAGCAGCCGCAGCCATCCAGGGCTGAAAAAACGATTTGCGCTTCACCTCTACTCTGGGAAAGCTCTCGTTCTTTGCCTGTTCATAATACCCAAAAAAGAGACGATATCCCTCCCATTCATTGGGTATCTTTTCTGTAGACTTGAAATAATGACGCAAGTCTTTTTCTTCAATTAAGCTTGTCTCCCCTTCTAGATATTTTTCTAAAAGAAGTTTCGTTTTTTTAGAGTCCATGATTTTGTATTTCTAAAAATTGTGTTTTTAATTTTTTTCTAATCCTAGAGAGATAAACTCTAACTGTTCCTTCTGGGATTTCAAGTATAGTGGCAATTTGATTAAAATCATAATGCTCTATTTCGCGTAATTGAATGATCATTCGTTCTCTTTCTGGAAGTTGGTCAATTAAATTCGAGACCCATCGTAATTCATCTTTAACTTCAATTTCTTTTTGCATTGAAACTGTCTTTTGAACTGCTATTGAATCGTCAAAAGAAAGTACTTGAGCCTGTTTAGACTTGAGTCGATCCAAACAATGATTTTTTGCTATGGTAACACTGTAGGCTTCCATACTTTTAAAACTCTTTCGCTTCTCAGTACCCAAGCTCCATAGTTTTACAATGACCTCTTGAGTTGCATCCTCAGCTTCCTCTTGAGAAACTAAAATCCGTTTGGTAATACGAAAGATTTTATCTCGTATTTCATGGATTTGATCTAAAAATTGTTGGTCGGCAATCAATTGCACATTCTTTGCTTATTTTCTAAAGACGAATTTACTTTCCATTTTGTTACATAAATACTAAAAAAGATGCTTTTATCACACGATTTCTATAAATTTGGATACTTACTTATTTAACAATCATCCATGAAACAGTATATCTATAGACATCAAATTATACATTTCTCACTTATTATACTAATTTCAATCTCATTCTTGAGTTGTAAGAAAGAGGCTTTGGATGGAGAATCCACAAGTGTTGAATCCAATCTAGATACGGATGATACAGCAATTAGTCTTGAAGGAGATCTTCAAATCAGTGATTTTGTCTGGCAAGGTTTGAATCAATGGTATTATTGGCAAGAAGAGGTAGAAGCGCTAGCAGACTCCAAACTAACGGATACAAAAGCCTATGCACAATTTATCAATGACAACCCTGACCCTGATGCGTTTTTTGAATCTTTAAAACACCCAGATGATCGTTTTAGTTGGATAGAAGATGATTATGTAAAACTGGAGAATTCTTTACAGGGAATTTATGCAACTAATGGAGTTGAATTTGGACTAACATATGCTTGCCAAGATTGCGAGGAAGTTGTCGGTTATGTGAAATATATTTTAGTGGGTTCGGATGCAGATGGGAAAAACATTCAACGAGGAGATTTTTTTACAGGAGTAAATAATACGACACTAACGGTAAACAATTATCGTTCCTTGTTATTTGGTGAAGATTTGACCTACACTCTAAATATGGCTGAAGTTCAAGATGGAACACTTCAAGAAAATGGAATCGTGGTGGAACTTACCAAAGTTGAAAATTTTGAAACCAATCCGATTCAGATTTCCAAAACAATTAATACTGCTACTGGAAAAGTAGGTTACCTCATGTACAATCAATTTGTTGCCAATAAGAGTAATGATTTGAATCAAGTATTTGCTGAATTCAAAAGCGAGGGAATTATTGACTTAATCTTAGATCTAAGATACAATGGGGGTGGATCCGTTAGAAACTGCATTGAACTTTCCAGCATGATTACAGGTCAATTTACAGATGAAGTTTTTGTCATTCAAGAATGGAACAACAAACTAAATGAATATTTAGAAGAAAGGTATGGTAGAGAAACCCCCATTGTATCTTAGAT
>JAQWJV010000036.1 GCA_029248185.1 Flavobacteriaceae bacterium
ACTGAGGGGATTATTAATAACCTAAAAGAGGTTGTGAAAACTAACTGTGTTGATTTGATCATAATAGACTCATATGCAGATCTTTTTACTGGTTCAATGAACAATTCAAACGAGGTTAGATCCTTTCTTAATATGTATAACAACATTGCCAATGAGTTTGGAGTTACAGTTATTTTCTTACATCATACAAATAAAGCTTCTGCTGGTATGACACCAAATAAGAATAGCATACTTGGATCTCAAGGTTTTGAGGCTAAGATGAGGAGTGTTCTGATGCTAACAAAGGATGATAGTGATGAGTCTCTAAGGCACTTGTGTGTTATAAAGAATAATTATATTCCAGAGTCCTCCAAGTCTATGAGTTATGTGTTGAGGTTTAATGAGTATTTATCTTTTGAAAATACTGGTGATCAAGTTCCATTAAATGAGTTAGCTTCAGAGGAATGGATTCCAATGGCAATGCAGATGAAAGACAACGGTAAGTCTTATCGTCAGATTAGTGACGAGTTGTCTGAAAAAGGACATCAAGTCTCTAAATCGTCTATCCAAAGAAAGTTGCTCTAAATTATACTGTCCCTGTCCCATCCCTAAGGATTGGGACATTGGGACATATAAAACCCTAAAAACTTTCATGCCTATCTGATTACCTGACGGTGGGGTGGGTTTTGTAGAATGGTTTTTCTGTGATGGTTAGGGCTCTTGATATTATATATAACCCAACCTTTTCTTACATAAGACTCACCAATAAATTACTATCAAAAAATTTAATTTGTAACTATTATACTTTTTAATATTTTAGATTAAATATAAAATTCAATAAAAAGAGCTTTATTACCCATAACTTTAGTTTTCCTGTTATCTATATTCAATTATTCTTGTTCATCAGATGATGATGACTCAACTCCACCAAGTGTTATTCAAACTCCAACAGGTTAGCCTGAGCCTGACGCTACTCAATATACTCTAACAGTTACTGCTGGAGGAGGAGGGACAGTCTCTACAGAGGGAGGAACATATGATGAAGGAACAGAAGTTACTATTACAGCTACTCCTGATGAAGATTATCACTTCATCGGATTTGAAGGAATCGAAGGATATGAAAATACAATTACAGTAAATATCAACGGGAACAAGACTATTGAGCCAATATTTATAAAAAAAGATAATGGAAGTAAACTAAGAAATAATTCAAAATATGATGAGAGTGAACTTGATTATTTAGCTTCTGAAAATTTTATTGTATGGTGGGATAGAGTAAATACTTATTATTCTGATAGGAGTTTTGTTGCAAAAGCAATTACTATTTTAAATAACGTTGAACAAGTTTTAACATTATGTGTACCGAAAGCGATAAGTAAGTACAGGAATTTTGAAACCCAGTAAAAAAAGGGCTTTACAGAGGTTGAGCTGTCGCTTGTGCTACAACAATATGAAATATAATAATGTAATAGAGTACTCAAATGCAATAGCGGGGATGTTTGATTGGAATCACACCACATTCATTCGCACCTACAGATACATTACCTCATCGGTAGCAGCTAAGTGGGGTCAAAAAATTGCAAACCGCAGAAATGTGAAAGCAGTTTATGTTTCAGTTGAGCGTGATGCAGCAAAAATGAACCACCTGCATCTTGCAATAGCATCTACTCCAGATACAAATCTCAAAAAACGGATTGCATCTGCTGTAAACATTAGAGAAAATAGCATTGGAAACATCGAACCAATACGAGGCAAAAAACAAACACTACAATACATCAGCAAACAGCTGACCCGTCAGGAACGGTACATTGACGCGTACCACGATTTATTTATTTTTTCCTAGGGTACCGAATTCCTAAAATGATTGTTTTATTTATTATAAGGTTGATTTGCGCAACAAAATGGTTAGTACAAGAAAAGATTTAATTTATGATAAATCTACATTTGTTCCAAAGTAAAAACCAAAAAAAATGAAAAACATTAATTTAAGAAGAAAAATATTTTTTCTTTCAATTCTATTGCTAATTAATGCTGAGTCACTTTTTTCAAATGTGAATTCAGATAATGACAATTATTCAAACTTTATTCAACAGCCAATCAAAGGGGTTGTAACAGATTCTGAGGGTCTTCCCTTACCAGGGGTGTCCATTGTTGTTAAAGGAACATCGAATGGTGTACAAACTGATTTTGATGGTAATTTTTCGATTGAAGCACAATCGGAAGATATATTGGTGTTTTCTTACATTGGAATGGAAACCTTGTCGGTTGAAGTTTCTGATGCTTCAGACTCCATCAATATTTCGATGCAGGAATCGGCCAGCGAGTTAGATGAAGTTGTAATAATTGGGTATGGATCACAGAAAAAATCAGATCTTACCGGTTCGATTAGTTCACTTGACGGTGGTGATATTGCCAAATTTAATGTTGGTAATGCATCCCAAGCCTTAATGGGTAAGATGGCAGGTGTTCGTATTGAGTCAAATGGAGGTGGACCTGGTGCAAGTTCAAACATCGTCATTAGAGGAGTATCGACCTTTACAAATACCAATCCACTCTTTGTAATCGATGGATTATTTACCGATAGCATGGATTTTTTAAATCCAGCGGATATCGAATCTGTTCAGATATTAAAGGACGCTTCTGCTGCAGCCATTTATGGTTCTAGAGCAGCCAACGGTGTTGTTATTATTAAGACAAAATCAGGTGAAGGTGCCAATGGTGTTTTTGTCGATTTCGAAAGCAGTGTTGGAACCCAGAGTCTCATCAAAAAGCTTGATTGGACGTCGGGACCTGAGTATGCTAAATTTAGAAATGAGATTGCTGATCTTAATGGTCGAGACAGATTGCCTGGATTTAATGAATTGTATGACGGTACAACAAGTACTATTGTCGAGGACTATGCCATATCAGATGCTCCTGTGTATAATTCTTCATTTAGAGTGTATGGTGGTAGCGACAAAATAAGATTTAATGTTTCGGCAAACCTTTACGATCAGGAAGGAATTGTTAAAGCATCAGAATACAAACGTAAATCGATACGGGCTAATTTTACCGTAGAAAACAAAAAGTTTAAACTCTCTCAAAATTTTGCAATCACAAATACTTTTGAGCGACCCAATACGATTTGGAACTTAGGAAATAATATTCTTCCTACGATACCCTTTTATGATTCAAATAATGATGGTGGCTATGGTGCCGCTGCCCTACTTATTCACGGTACTGACGGAGTGAATCATCTGGGTAAATCGATGCTTTGGGACAGACATTATGAGAGAAACAATTTGTTTGAAGGGATTAATATGGAATATGAGATAACTGATAATCTTGTTGCAAAAGTCAATACCGGTCTAACCTATACTTCTGCAAAAAACAATACGTTTATCCCCACCTTTTTTATGTCTCCTAACTTAGATGCCAATTTGTCTAAAGCTGAGGCTAGAGAATATACTACCGAGGCTTATAGTTTATTGGCTGAGGCAACTTTGGATTACAGCTTGCAAATTGACAATCATGATTTGAATGCTCTTGTTGGTTCAACGATCCAACAAAACACTACTAAAGTTAAAGGAGTAATCGCATCTGGATTCCCCAGTAATTTGATTAATCAAATTAGTGCTGCTGAACAGATCCAAATCGGAGTAGGTGATAAGTATGTAAGTAGCCTCGAGTCTGTTTTTGCTAGGTTGAATTACAACTATGACGGTAAGTACTTTTTGAGCGGAACCATTCGTAGAGACGGATCATCTAGATTCTCAAGTGATAATCGTTATGGTGTGTTTCCATCAGCAGCATTTGGATGGATTATCTCTAAAGAAAAGTTTCTTGAAAACAACAAGACCATCAGCAACCTTAAGTTGAGAGTGAGTTATGGAGAATTGGGTTCGCAAGAAATTGTGGATTATGCCTATATCCCTGTACTTAATTTGAACAGTGATGGTGTCTTTGGTTCTGGTCAAGGAAGAAGCCCAGGTATTTCACAAACCGTTTTTGCAAATCCGAATTTGGTTTGGGAAACTACTAAAACTACCAATATTGGTGTAGATGTTGGATTATTCAATAACCGATTGACCTTAACTGCAGACTTGTATGATAAAGTTTCCGAGGATATTTTGGTTGAATTAAACATTCCACCTTCATCTGGAACCAATAGACCTGTAGCCCAAAATGCAGCTTCTATTAGCAACAAAGGATTTGAATTGGCCGCAAATTACAGAGGAGAGGTAAAAGGATTGTCCTTTAGCATTGCACCCAACATCAACTTCTTGAAAAACGAAGTGCTAGGGTTGGGGACAAATGTATCCCCCATTACAGGTGGTGCATTTATGGGAATCAATGCTACTAAAACCGATATAGGAACTTCTGTAGGAAGTTATTATGGATACGAAGTGATAGGGATCTATCAAAATGACCAGGAAATTGCGAGTGATGGTGCAAAAGCAGATCCCAACGCTCAGCCTGGTGATTTCAGGTATGCAGACACCAATCGAGATGGAACTTTAACTGCGGATGATCAAACAAATTTGGGAAGCTACATTCCCGATATGGAATATGGTATTACCCTTAATTTGGAATACAAGAACTTCGATGCCAATCTCTTTTTCAACGGAGTCTCTGGTGTGGAAATCTTTAATTTTGCAAAAACCAAAAATCTTTTTGGTTATGGTGGAAATAATATTATTAAAGATGCATTGAACTACTGGAGACCTGACAATACTGACACGAACATACCACGTCTTTCTGGAGGTGCAGGAAACAACCGAGCTTCTTCATTTATGGTGGAAAGTGGTGACTATTTCAGATTAAGAAATATTCAGGTGGGTTACACATTACCAAAAGAAACTATCGAAAGTATAGGATTGAGAAATTGTAGAGTTTACCTCTCGGCTCAAAACCTATTCACCATCACGGACTATTCTGGTTATTATCCTGAAATCGGAAGAGGTCAAGCTGATGAAGAAAGGGTTGTGGATAATAACAATACACTGTTTTATGCAGGAACAGATCAGTCAACTTATCCGACTCCAAGACAATTTTTACTTGGACTGCAATTAGGCTTTTAATTATTAAAAATTCAAAATCAATTAAAATGAAAAAATATCTAACACTAGTATTATCCTTCTTATTTCTTTTAGGATGTGAGGATGATTTTTTGGATGAGTCAAATCCAAATACAATGACACCTGACCAATTTTGGCAATCCGAAGCAGATGCTTTGAGTGCCATTGTTGGAGCATACAGTCCGCTATCTAACATTTTTTGTCATGGTAGAATTTTTACAGGGATAACACAAGTACTTTCCGATGCTGTAAGACAACAAGGGGACTTTTCATACAGGGCCTCCATTTTTAACCTTCAACCGGCTCAAGGAAACTCACATAGAAATGGTTGGGAGGAATATTGGAAAGTTATATTTAGAGCAAATAACGTCCTGGAATTTGTTCCAAATATTGAAATGGACAATTCAAATAAAGATAACATTCTTGGAGAGGCACTCTTCTTGAGGGGTTATGCCTATTTCAACTTGGTTCATTATTTTCAAAATATTCCATTGGTAACTTCACCTGCAAAATCATTGGAGGAAACCCAGCAACCTCAAGTTGAACCCAGTTTGGTTTACGACCAAATTAAAGCCGACTTGACATCAGCAATTTCGAAACTTCCTAATACTTGGAGTGATGATAATAAAGGAAGGGTAACTTCAGGAAGTGCTGCTGGTCTGTTAGGAAAAATTCATTTGGTTCTAGGAGAATATTCAAATGCTGCTACCGAGCTAAAGAAAGTTATTGATGGAACCTACGGAACTTACGAATTAGATCCTGACTACTCCAACAACTTTAAAGAGTCGGGAGATAACAATATCGAATCTTTATTCGAGATTCAATTTGACAACACAGGGGCTTGGACAGCTGGATGGGGAGCAGACGTTCCCTCGACTGCACGCTATTATTCTTATGTAAACGACTTGTCTAGAACTGCAGTTAACTCATGGGTTTTAGATTTATTTCTTGAAGAGGCTACTATAGATGGTGAAATAGACCCAAGGGCTTATTCAACCATTGTATGGGACTATCCTGGAGCGAAGTATTACGGTGTAGATTTTACTGAAAAATACTCCAATGAGCTTAAAGATAACGCTAAGCATTCTGTGAGTGCTAAATACTCATTTCCAAACGTAAATGCCAAAACTCCTGCGATGAATACCGAAGCAGTCAATAAAAAGATTATTCGATATGCCGATGTATTGTTGATGTATGCTGAGGCTGAGAACGAAGCTAACGGACCCACTAACGGTGCATACAATGCAATTAATGAAGTTAGAAATCGTGCTAAAATGGCGGACTTAACTCCTGGATTAACAAAGGACCAGTTTAGGGAAAAAGTCAGAAGAGAGCGCGTTTTGGAATTAACCTTAGAGGATATGAGACAAATTGACCTAATGAGATGGGGGCAATATCCAAAGCGAATTATCGACAATCCAGATTTTAGAAATGGTGAACTTTTCTATGTCCAAGGAAGAGAGTATTTCCCAATACCTCAAGTTGAAGTAGATACAAACCCGAACATTGTTCAAAACCCTGGATATTAATTGTTTATTAAGTTAAATTAGGGGTGCTGCGCCACCTCTAATTTTTTTATTATTTTTTGTTTAGTTAAATTAGAAGGGGTCTATCCCCTTCTAATTTTATAGTATTATGTCATATGGTTAAAAAAAATATTTTTAAACTCATCTTCCCCCTATTAATTATATTATTTAGCTCTTGCTCTAATACTACAAAAGACCAAGAGGATTCTGTTGACTTTACAAAAATAGATTCAACACTTAGTGGGATTGATTTTGCCAATAACATCCAAGAAAGTGATTCTTTAAATTACTTTTTATTCCCATACATCTATATGGGAGCTGGGGTTTCGATTGGAGATTTTAATAATGATGGTTTGTCAGATGTGTTTTTTGCCGCAAATATGTCCTCAAATAAGCTTTATCTGAATCAGGGAGAGATGAAATTTTTAGATATTTCTGAAAAGGCGGGTATAGCAGGAGACAATAGGTGGTACACAGGGGTTTCGATTGTAGATGTCAATCAGGACGATTATTTGGATATATATGTAAGTGTGTCAGGTACGGGAAATCAAAACAACAATCAATTGTTCATCAACAACGGAGACCTAACGTTTACTGAAGCCGCAAATGAATATGGGATTGATGACCCCTCAAATTCTATTCAATCAACTTTTTTTGATTATGACAATGATGGAGACTTGGATTTGTTTGTCGCCAATTATCCTAACATACCGCTAAGTCAGGGAAACCAATTTTACCATCAGAAAATGATAGAGAATGATCTGGAAAATAGTGGACATTTATATCGCAATAATGGTAATGGAAATTTTGAGGATGTTACCGAAAAAGCCAAACTCAAAAGATTTGGTTTGACATTAGGCATTGTTTCATCAGACATTAATAATGATGGTTATGTAGATTTGTATCTTTCCAATGATTTCAATGTTCCGGATTATTTCTTCATCAACAATGGAGACGGTACTTACAGGGAGGTAGTCGATGAAGCTACCGGACATACCTCGATGTTTGGAATGGGAATTGATACCTCAGACATAAATAATGACGGTCTAAAAGACTTGATCCAAGCCGAAATGCTCCCGAAAGACTACAAACGTGCCAGAATAAATATGGCAAGTATGAACCCAAAAAGTTTTCAGGAGGGTGTTGACTTGGGATTTCATTATCAATACATGCAAAACAGCTTGCAATTAAATATGGGGATTGATGAAAACAATAACCCTGTAATGAGTGAAATTTCACGATATGCCGGAGTTCATGCTACAGATTGGAGTTGGTCCACCATGTTTTTAGATATGAACAATGATGGCAAAGAAGATCTCTTCGTTACCAATGGAATGAAAAGGGATGTCAATGACAACGACATCAATAATAAAACAACGGCCACTACTTTTCGTGAGACCTATAATCTACAAATCTCAGACTACCCAAGTGTACCGATTAACAACTTTGCATTTTTGAATACTGGAAATTCAAAATTTAAAGATATAACCAATAAATCAGGATTCGATAACCCTAATTTTTCTCAAGGAATGTCCTATGGAGATTTGGATAACGATGGAGATCTGGATATCGTGATCAATAATTTAGATGGTGTAGCTAATGTCTATCGAAATGAATTGAATGACAGCGGTTTTGTACGCTTTACATTCGATGGCCCAGTTAATAACGCCCTAGGATTGGGAACCCATGTATCTCTATACCACAAAGACAGCCTGATCCAGAAAAAAGAGTTTATACTAACCAGAGGCTATTTGTCAAGTGTTGAACCCGTGTTGCACTTTGGCCTAAACAAAAAGTTATCAAACAAATCATTAAGTGCTCGCATACAATGGCCTGATGGAAAAATTCAAGAATTAAAAACGCTTGAATTTAATCAACACATTACCGTAAAATACGCTCCCGATCAAATCGATAACAAAACCATAACCGGCAAATCCTTTAAATCGAATTCCATAGTAATGAGCCCTGATTTTATACATCAGGAAGATCTTTATGATGATTATAAACTCGAACCACTTCTCCCATACCGTTATTCCAGACTAGGCCCCAGCCTTTCTGTTGCGGATGTCAATGGCGATGGTCTTGATGATTTTTTTGTTGGCAATGCCACGGGTTATAAGGGGACGCTTTACATTCAGCAACAAGATCAATCTTTTGTTGAACGTTCTGGACCTTGGCTGGAAGATTATATGCAAGAAGATTTGGGATCCATTTTTTTTGATTTTGACGGTGATGGAGACCAGGACTTATACGTAGCTTCCGGAGGATCCACGAATAGTGATTCTTCGGATCGTTTGTATATCAATACCTCGAAAGGCTATGTAAAAAGCAATTGGTCTCCTAATGGTGCTGTTTCAACTAAAGCCATAGCCATAAGTGATTACAACAAAGACGGATATCCAGATTTGTTTGTAGGAAACCGTAATATTCCTGGCAAGTATCCCTACTCAGAAAACAGTTACCTACTCGATAATAATGGTAAAAAAAATAATTCTTTAGCATTTACGGATGTAACGAACAGTAAGGCTCCTGATTTTTCCACATTGGGTATGATTACTGATGCCATTTGGCTTGATTTTGATGGGGATGGATGGGAAGATTTATTTCTATGTGGGGAATGGATGCCCATCACTTATTTTAAAAACGAAAGAGGTAGGCTTGTCAAAACAGAAATTGACGGCTTTGAGAACACCAAGGGTTGGTGGAATACCATGAAGTTCGTTGATGTGGATGGTGATGGTGATCAAGATCTCATCGCAGGAAACTTAGGCTTAAATCATAAGTATAAATCAGATAGTTCATCTCGTTTTGAAGTCCATGCCTCTGATTTTGATGAAAACGGTTCTATGGATATTGTATTGAATTACAATAAAGATGGACTTCAACTGCCTCTAAGAGGAAGAGAGTGTTCCTCTCAACAAATTCCAATTATTGCAAAAAGATTTAAAACCTATCGCGAATTTGCCGATGCCAGTCTTAACGATATCTATGGGAAAAGTCAATTGAATAAGGCGAAAAAATACGATATAGATACCTTTGGTCATCACTGGTTCGAAAATCTAAATGGTAAAGGTTTTATACCCCACACGCTTCCTAAATTGGCGCAACTATCATCTATTAACACCATCGAAGTGGTCGATTTCAACAAGGACACTTACCCCGACATCATAGTTCACGGTAATTTGTATGATTTTGAGCCGGAAACCCCCAGAAACGACGCCGGATTGGGACTTTTACTAATGGGTTCTGTTGGCGGTTTTACACCTGTTCCACCCGCAGATAGCAAACTGTTTCTGCGAAAAAATATCAGGGATTCAGAGGTCATAACCATTGGTGAAAATCAAATGATCATTTTTTCAGAAAATGATGGAAAATTGAGTTTTGTTCAGTGGTAATTTCAAAGTTAGCGAAGGGTTGTTTTTAAAATCCATTGACCTATAATTTATATGAAAAATTGTTTTAAACAGTAAAAAATGATGGCTATAGCATACAATCAATCTGCAATGAAGAATTTTAAACTCACTGTTCTATTATCCTTTATGACACTATATGCACATGGACAAAAAAAGGATTTGCCAAATGTAATCGTTGTAATTACTGATGATCAAGGCTACGGCGATATAGGAGCTCACGGGAATGATGTAATCAAAACACCTGCTCTAGATCAGTTTCATGACAATTCAGTTCGTTTAATGGATTTTCATGTCAGCCCAACCTGTGCCCCCACAAGAGCTGCTCTATTAACAGGGAAGTATGCCAACCGTACAGGGGTATGGCACACCATTGGAGGAGTATCGATTCTAAGGGAGGATGAAAAAACCTTAGCAGATATACTGAAAGAAAACGGCTATAAAACTGGGCTTTTTGGCAAATGGCATTTAGGGGATAATTTCCCTTCACGACCTCAGGATAAAGGCTTTGATACAGCAGTTTATCACGGTGGTGGGGGTGTTGGACAAACCCCTGATTACTGGGGTAATGACTATTTCGATGACACCTATTTTGTCAATGGAACGCCTACAAAATTCAATGGATATTGTACTGATGTTTGGTTTGATCAAGCAACAAAGTTTATCGAGGAAAATAAAAAAGAACCTTTTTTCTGTTACATTTCTACCAATGCTCCCCACTCTCCTTTAAATGTCCCCCAAGAATACTATGATTTGTACAAAGAATTAGACATTCCTGAATTTCAGAAAAGATTTTATGGTATGATAACCAATATTGACGACAACTTTGGCAGATTGGTAAAGCACCTAAAAAAAAGAAAATTGTATGATAATACGATTCTGATTTTTATGACCGATAATGGTACGGCTTGGGGATACAAAACATACAATGGGAAACAATATGGGTTTAATGATTCCATGAGAGGAACCAAAGGCAGTGAATACGAAGGTGGCCACAGGGTTCCATTTTTTATATCCCATCCTGACAGTAGAATAGATGGTGGGAAAAACGTGGAAGATCTCACGGCTCATATTGATGTCGTCCCGACTGTAGCATCTATTTGTGGTATTGAATTGAACCATTCAAATTATGATGGATTAGATTTAAGTTCTTTATTTAGAGGAAACCCAACAGATCTAGATCGAGAGTATATTATTACGGATTCTCAGCGTGTACAAGCACCGATTAAATGGAGGAAAAGTGCTGTCATGTCAGGTTCTTACCGACTGATCAATGGAAAAGAACTTTATAATATTAAGAATGACCCTAGTCAGAATAATGATATTTCAATTTCGCATCCAGAAAAGGTTCAAAATTTGAGGGCTCACTATGACCAATGGTGGACGTCCATTTCCTCAAAATTCAATTTATTTCCTGTCATTAAAGTTGGTTCATCGCATGATAATCCAACGGTCTTAACCTGTCACGACTACCATACAGAAGATTCTAAAAACCCATGGAACCAAAATCTTATTCGTCGCGCTGACAAGAACCCTGCAAACGGTAGTTTTACCATAGAGTTTGTCGAGAGTGGCAATTATCATATTGAGTTGAGTCGCTGGCCTTTTGAATCTTCATTAGCCATTAATTCTGGATTATCGAACGGTAGTCCTTCAACATTGATTAATGAGTCCGTTTCAGATGGAAATCCTAAGGACTTTAAATCTGCCATATTACAAGTGGGTGCATGGAAAGAAGAAAAAGCCATACGACCCACAGATAATTCAATAAAATTTACAGGATATTTTACCAAAGGAAAAACCGATTTGATTTCCTCTTTTAAAAAAACAGACGATACAATTTGGGGAGCTTATTATATTAGAATTACTCGAATCTAATGTCAAGTCGAAATATAATAAGGTTTTAGAAATCATCTATTACTATAATTAAATTATAAAAATGAAAATAATTAGCAACAATTTTGTGTTATTGATTTTTTTTAGCACAACAATTTTCGCTTTTTCTCAAACACAAGGCACATTAATCTCAGACATGAACACCTTGAGATGGGAAAAGGTATTGCCAGGTGTTTGGAAAGCCTCTTTTGGAGAATCTGGACTAAACCCATTTGACTATAGTGCCCCATCAAAAACTAATGCGATTAAAAATCTTGGCGAAGCTCCTTTTCCTTTTGATGTAGATTCCACATTTTATCAGTTAACCAATGAACGAGCAACAATTAGGTTACCCCTTTCTAAGACTGAAAGTATTTACGGAATGGGACTCGAATTCAATGGTCTAAACAGAAGAGGTAATGTATATACCCTTAAAGTTGATCATTATGGAGGAACAATGGGTTATACCCATGCCCCAATCCCATTTTATGTCTCCAGTGAGGGTTATGGTGTTTTAATTAACTCTTCAAAACGCATAAAAATTTATGTCGGTACTGCCAACAGAAAGGATGGTAAACAAACAAAGCCAATAGACAGGACAACCAATCCCAGAGATTGGGAGGCACGTCCAGCCGCCGATGCAATAGAAGCTAGTGTTCAAGGAAGTGGACTGGAAATTTATATTTTTGGTGGAATCACTCCCCTCGAATCCGTCCAACGATACAATCTTTTTTGTGGTGGTGGTATCTTACCTCCAAAATGGGGTTTGGGCTTTTGGCATAGAACTCCCACAGCCTATTCTGATGAAGATATCTATCAAGAAATTAAAGAATTTGAAGAGAACAGATTTCCTTTACACGTAATTGGCTTGGAGCCGGGATGGCAAAATTTTGCATACCCCTGTTCATACGATTGGTCCGAAGAACGCTTCCCCAATCCCAAAGAATTTTTGAGAAATTTGAAAAACCAGGACATAGAGGTTAACCTTTGGGAGAATCCTTATGTAGCTCCAACTTCTTCCTTGGCCGACAAAATAAAGCCCTACGTTGGAAGTCACACCGTTTGGCATGGAACAGTCCCTGACTATTCTATTCCTGAAGCCCGAAAAATTCTTATGAGTCATCACCAAAAAGAGCATATTGACCTTGGAATTAGTGGATATAAAATAGATGAAGTTGATGGCTATGACTTTTGGTTGTGGCCCGACCATGCAAGCTTTCCCTCGGGAAATGACCCCGTTGAAATCCGTCAGTTGTATGGATTGATGATTCAAAAGGAAATAACCGACCATTTCAAGCAGCAAAACAAAAGAACTTATGGCCTCGTTCGTTCGTCATATATTGGTTCGCCCAGCCAAAATTTTGTGATCTATAGTGACTACTATGGCCACAAGGGCTATGTTACCGCATTATCTAACTCATCTTTAGCAGGAGTTTTGTGGACTCCTGAAATACGAGATGCAAAATCTCCCGAAGAATGGGTCCGCAGGTTTCAATCTGTATGCTATTCTCCTATGTTACTTCTGAACGCATGGGCATCAAAAACAAAACCTTGGGATTTTGAAGGTGTCACAGACATTATTCGAGAAAACGTAGAAACTCGATTAAAGCTGTTGCCCTATTTATATACCGCTTTTTACAATTATAACCAGCAAGGCATACCCCCTTTTAGAGCAATGGTTTTAGAGAAAGGATACCTTGGTACTGAATCGTTATCTGATGGTGCATTGGACGATGTAAAAAATCCCTACGCCGAAAAAACCAAACTTGAAGTTACCGATCAATACATGATGGGACCTTCAATTTTAGTTGCTCCTTTTTTCACTGGCCAAACAAAACGTGATGTAATACTTCCCAAAGGTAACTGGTACGATTTCTATACTGGAGAATTGGTTGGGAATGGCAATACCATTACGGTGGCTGCCAAATTGGAGCAAATCCCCCTATTTGTAAAAGACGGTGGGATAATACCCATGTTAGCATCGACAGATATTTTTGATGAACAAAACTTGGAAGTTCGACATTATGGTCAAAAACAGAACCACTATTTGCTTTACAACGACGATGGGGTTTCGTATAATTTTGAAGGTGGAGACTTCAGCCTAATTCAACTCCAGGCATTCCAAGACAAAAATGGAAAACTAAAGGGTAAAGTAAAAAATTCTAATAGTAAAGACTACAGATACAATAGTATTAATTGGATATGGATGACTTATTAAAACTCTAAAAAACATTTCCTCTCGAGTTGGCTTAAAAATCACATACCAATGATCCACATTGTAATGATAAAAATACTCAGTAAATGAGTAAAAAGCCCATTGGAGTGGCTCTATTTTTTAAATGTGATAAGTGACAAATTTAACACCAACTGAACCCTCCTAAGCCTTAGGAAATATTTTTAACGCATATGAATTTGAATAAAACAAACCCTGATCTATTTGAGAGAATTATATTTTTTTGCTTGATCCTAGTATTATGCAGCTATAATGGAAATGCTAAAGAAGCAGACTCATGGAAATGATTTCTGGCAAACTGAATACAACGCCTCGTAGGGCACTTGGGATATTACATACAATGTGAATCTCGACTCAGAGAAAGATAAAAGACAGAAAACAGAATTTAAATTTACGATAGAATAGGGATAGATTTTTACACTTTGACCTTAGCATAAACAATGCATCAAAAAGTATGTTTACTCAATAAAAGAAAATATGGGGTTATTAAAAAAAACATTTACTTATGCTATCATGCTCTTACTTTCAATTTCGTGTCAAAGAAAAGAAAATAGAGAGACCTTAAAACCCATAAATGAACTTGGAGGAGTTCCGCATTCATTTGAATCCTTGTGGTCCAATATTGATACACGTAAAGAACCCCTTGATGTAGAAATCATTAAAGAATGGGAAGAAGATGGTGTGGTAATGAAAGTGCTGCGTTACAGAGTTGGCGTTTTCAGAGGAGTAAAAGCAATGATGGCTGCAATTTATGGTTATCCCAAAAATCAAAATAAAGCACCGGCTTTAGTTCAGATTCACGGAGGTGGCCAATATGCCGATTACAGGGCTGTACTGACAAATGGTAAGAGAGGGTATGCTACTATTTCTTTGGCGTGGGCAGGAAGAATTAATGCTCCCGATTATTTTGTTGACAAAAAAGGAGTTGCACTGTTCTGGAATGATTCCATTAATCATCCCAACTATAAAATCACAACCGACTGGGGAGTTTTGGATGGCTATCATGCTCCGTGCAGGAATTTGGAGAATAATTTTAATAGCATAAATCCAAGGTCATGGACTTTTGACTCGGTTCCGTCTCCTCGGAATAATAGCTGGTTTCTTTGTGCACTTGGAGCGCGACGGGCGATTACTTTTCTGGAAAAGCAAGCAGAAGTAGATCCTAATAAAATAGGAGTATACGGCCATTCTATGGGAGGGAAGTTAACAGTAATGACAGCAACCGATTCGCGAATAAAAGCCGCGGCTCCTTCCTGTGGCGGAATTAGTAATAATTACTCAGATTATGAATTATACAGACGGACGCTTGCTGATGATGTATATTTAGAACAGATTAAATGTCCCATTATTTTTCTAAATCCATCTAACGATTTTCATGGGAAAATTGATGACCTTCTGCCTGCTATAGCTTTAACCAAGACCAAAGAATGGAGAATAAGCTCTTCGGCACATTCCGATCATCAGGATTTACCAGAATTTGAAGTAAGTGGTCTTCTTTGGTTCGACCAATATTTAAAAGGCGAATTTGCATTTCCAAAAACCCCAAAAACAAAGATTGCCCTAAACGATCCAAAAAGAATTCCCATTTACAGCTTAAGCCCTGACGAATCCAGTGAAATTCAAGAAATTGACATCTATTTCACACAGCAGGGTAGGGAGGGTAAAACAACGGATAGATCTGCAACTAGTCGTTTTTGGCATCATACAAAAGCGATAAAAAGGGACAAGCAATGGATTGCAGAAATCCCATTCTATTCATTAGAGAAGCCTCTTTCGGTGTTTTCTACCGTAAGATATGCTTTGGACAATTCTGTAAAAGGGGCTGGTTATTATTACAGGGAATACGAAACCAATTCATTTGTACTTACTTCAAAAATGACTACCATTTCCTCGGAACAATTGCAATCTGCTGATCTCAAACCATCCATTAAAAAAAACAACTTGATTGAAGCTTTTGATGAAAATTGGCAAAAGGAATGGTTTACTTATTCTATTGAAGGATGGGGACGAAGGACAAATAAGCTAAGCTGCGATATATGGAAGGCCTCTCACAGTAACGCAAAAATATACATCGAAATTTTTTCAGGAAAACCGAATAAATTAGTGATTGGGATAGACGATTATGCCGTTGAGTTGGAACACAATGGAGATAAATGGCAGAAATACACCCTAACAAGAGATGATTTTAAAGACGCAACCGGAAATAGTATTGAAAGTTGGGTTTCAGTAAAAGAGCTCAGGATTTTAGAACAAGACAACATAAGCTCTTTGCGAGAGGGGGAAAAAGTTTCAAAAAAACTTGGGCAAAAGTGGAAGGGTGAAAAACCACTGTTCAGATATTTAAAATGGATGGACTGAGAAAATCAGTTCAAGTTTTTGTCGTAGATAGAGATGTTTCTTGAGCCAGGTGTTTTGTCCTGTGTTTCAAAACTCTTGAGTTTGGATAAAGCAGCTTCGACTGAATCCTCGGGAGCAAAGCAAACGTTATTTTTACAAATATATATAAGGGTTTCGTTTTCAGAATAACGGTCTTTTAAAAAGGGTAATTCACTTGGCACGCTGCTTTGCTGAAATAAAATATTGGTAAAATATTCTTTTTGGATTTCTCTAGAAAATTCTCTCGCTTTTGGACCGATCACAATTATTTCATATCTGGTGTAAGCATACTTTACATAAAGTGAAGCCCAATGGCTATAGTAGCTTATGCCATTTTCAATATCGGACTGAATTGTTTCTAACATACTTTGAACCCTATTCAGATAATCTTCTCGGCCTAACAGTTGTCCAAGATCAAAAAGAGTATGGGCTATTACCGCATTTGAAGACGGTATTGTCACATCATTTAAATCAAAAACCTTAGAGAGCAGTGGGTTTTTCATTTTATAGGTAAAGAATGAATTTTCCTTTACTTGGAATTTATCTATAATAATGTCAGAAATTTTTTCACTCCAATCTAAATAATATTTTTCCCCCGTAGATTTGTACAACTCCAAAGCTGCTGCGGATAAAAGAGCATAATCTTCTAAAAACCCAACGACTTTGGGCATATTGTTTTGATAGGTGTGATATAGAATATCATTTTTAAAAAGGTTCTCTACCAAAAAAGAAAAAGTTTTTTCTGCCTCTGAGAGCCACTTTTCTTCACCAAACGCCTGTGATGCCTTATTGAGCCCCAAAAGGGTAAGAGCATTCCAAGAGGTAATGATTTTGCTGTCAACCAAGGGAAAATCTCGCTTAGATATAATTTGTTTTATGTTATATTCCCAAAGCTCCTTAAGCTTTTTCCATCTCTTTTCGGTTATTTTTTTGTTGACAGTGAATTGACTCTCGGGGTAGATTTTTTTCAAATTATAGAGATCCTCCATAATGGGTTTTTCAAAGTCTATACCATAATAATCTAGGAAAAGTTGAAGATCATCTTCGGCAATTGTCTCAATCTCATTTTTATTAAAAGTGTAATAACGCCCCTCTCCAGAACTATTATCTGCATCGATTGCAGCAAAAAAGCCCGCATTGTCTGCTGACATTCTATTTTTTAAAAAAGAAATGGTTTCATATACAATATCTTTATAGATGGGTTTAGGGTTTTCTTTGTAAGCATCTGCAAACGTTCCAATGTTTTGAGCGTTGTCATACAGCATTTTTTCGAAATGAGGAACATTCCAATAGGGATCGACACTGTAACGAAAAAAACCTCCTTCGAGTGCATCATAAATTCCACCACTTGAAATTTTATCTAAAGTTAGATCAAGGTGTTTTTCTAATAATGAATCTTCAGTCGTGGTTTTAAAGACTCTTAAAAAATCCAATTTGACGGGATTAATAAATTTTTGATCTTGAATTTCACCTCCGTAATCGAAATCCAGATTTTGTTTCCAATCTTCAACGAGATCGACAAGAAAAGAATTATTAAAAGGCTTAGTTTCTTCAGGAGGAACAATAATATTAACTGATTGAATGCCCTCAGCAATTTTTTCTGCTAATTCCGAAAGTTGCTTTGAATCACTTTCATAACGCTTTTGAATTTTTTCTAAAATTCCAATCCATTGCTTTTTGGTATGGTAGGTTCCTGCATAAATTGGCTTCCCATTGGGTAAACATATTGCATTTAATGGCCACCCACCTCCACCAGTGAGCAATTGAACTGCAGTCATATATACTTTGTCTACATCCGGATTTTCCTCTCGATCAACTTTGATGCTAACAAATTTTTCATTCATCAAATCTGCTACACTTTTGTCTTCAAAAGTTTCCTTCTCCATGACATGACACCAATGGCAACTTGAATAACCTATACTTACTATTACTAACTTATTGGTCCCATTTTCCTCCTGATATAACTTTTCGTCCCAAGGTTGCCAGTTTACAGGATTTTGCGCATGTTGAAGTAGATAAGAACTTGTTTGTGATGCTAAATTATTTTGTTTGAGAAGGGATTTTTTGTTGGAGGTACAAGAAATTGATAAGATAAATAAACAACAAGCATAGAGTTGATGACATCGATACAAGTGTTTTTTATTCATTGTTTTTCTGTAAAACCTACCATCAAAATAAAGTGGCAATGAAAAGTTTGTCTAAGATAAAAACTTACGGGTGATTTCAACTATCCATTAAATTGTTTTGAAGATCTGACACTTTAGCACAACTCAACTGCTCCATAACTTGAAGCAGTTGAGTTTTCAGCATAGAAATGGTATGATTACCCCCTTTTTTTCCTAGCGCAGAAACACCATACATAAAAGTACGTCCTAAAAAACTGAAATCTGCACCATGAGCCATTACTCTGGCTACGTCTGCACCACCTCTGATGCCACTATCCATCATAATAGTAATTTTGTCCTTGTATGAAGGCACAATTGTTTTCAAGGAATCAATAGTAGCTTGACCTACATCAACTTGTCTTCCTCCGTGATTGGAAACTATCACTCCATCCAATCCTAGTTGGCATGCCTTTTCGACATCATGGATTGATTCGGCACCTTTGAGAACTAATTTTCCTTTCCATAAATCACGGATCCTTTTTATTTTATCCTCATTCAAACGACCGGAAAAAGTAGCGTCCATAAATTTAGCCAATTGATTGAGGTTCAAGTTTTTGGGCATATACGGCTTTAATATCTCGAAGTTTGGCTGACCATTTATTAGCGTATTTACCGCCCAATGTGGTCTTTTCATTGCATTAACAATATTGTTAAGAGTTATTTTTGGTGGCATGGACAGTCCATTTCGAATATCTCTAGGGCGATAGCCAAATGAAGGTACATCTGCCAAAATAACCAATACGGGGCATTCTGCAACTTCTGCTCGACGCAAAATGTCTTTCGTTACCTTTTCTTCTGCCGGGTGATAAAGCTGAAACCAAGCACGTCCTTCGGTGATTTCGGCAATGGTCTCAATACTAGAAGTTGTTACGGTACTTAAAACAAAAGGAATGTTATGCTCAAAAGCCGCTTTGGCGAGTATTTCGGGGGACTTTGGCCACATTAACCCTTGCAAGCCTACCGGAGAAATGCCAAAAGGAGCGTCGTACTCGTGCCCAAAAAGAGTGGTTTTAAGATTGGGTAATTGATAATCAACTAAATATTTTGGTTTGAGTTCTACCTCTCTAATCCTTGCTGTGTTTTTATAAAGATTAACATCATCGTTACAACCGCCATCTAAATATTCAAATGCGAATTTCGGGATTTTACTTTCGGCTTTAGCACGCAAATCAGGAACCGAGGGATAACGGCTGTCGATAAAGTGAATGTTTTTTTTCATAAAGACTTAATGGTTACGTTTATTAGAAGCTCTGAATCCATAAGTGGCTACCACACAAAAACAGATAAAAGGAAGTAAGAATGATACATTTACTGCTGCAAAAGAACCAATGCTCTGCATATCGATGATCAAACCCTGAAGCGGGGGCATTAGTGCGCCTCCGACAATCGCCATGACCAAACCTGCTGCCCCCAGCGAAGCGTCTTGTCCAAGACCGTCCAAAGCAACACCATAGATGGTGGGAAACATAAGTGACATAAAAGCAGATGCTCCAACCAGTAGATACAATCCTATAATGCCTTCAATCAATATAACGCCTAAAATGGTAATCGCAGCACCCAAACCAAACAGGGCCAGTAATTTTCTTGAGTTTACATATTTCATTAGAAAAGTACTTAGAAATCGACTCGAAAGAAAAATTCCCATTGCAAAAATATTATAGTTTTGAGCGGTTGTTTTTGAAACACCTAAGTTGTCAGCATATTGAATGATAAAAGTCCAACACATAATTTGTGCCCCCACATAAAACATCTGAGCTATAACACCTTCTATATAGTTTGGATTGCCAATCAATCGATAAAATGATTCGAGAGCATTGGACTTTGATTCATTGTTTCCACTCTTTGGCATTTTGGTCATAGAAATGACGACTAACATTCCAATAACTACAAAACCCAAAATTACATAAGGATCTCGAATAATTGCCAAATCATTTGTTTTGATAGCCGCTTTTTCAACGGCATCTAAAGTAGAAAAAATTAAATTCCCCGCAGCATCCCTTTTATCAGAGTCCAAATTAGAAAGGATGAATTTTGAAGCTACAAACATTCCTAAAAGGGAACCTACAGGATTAAAAGCCTGCGACAGATTCAGCCTTCGTGTAGCGGTTTCCGAATCACCCATTGAAAGTATAAAAGGGTTGGCTGTAGTTTCCAAAAATGCCAGTCCAAAGGTTAGTATGTAAAGGGATAATAGAAAAAATCCAAATTCTTCAAATTGAGCCGCAGGATAGAAAAGAAGTGCCCCAATAGCATAGAGAACCAACCCAAAGAGTATGCCTTTCTTGTAGCTGTACCTTCTAACAAATAATGCAGCTGGTATTGCCATTGTTGCATATCCCCCGTAAAATGCTAATTGAACCAACGCAGCTTTGGCAGTTGAGATTTCCATAACAGTACCAAAGGCCGCAACCATTGGATTTGTTATGTCGTTTGCAAAACCCCACAATGCAAAAAGTGATGTGATTAAAATAAAAGGAACAACTACATCCTTAGAAACAACTGGTGTCGTAATATCTTTCATAGATACTCTCGGTTTATAATCAAGTACTAACTTCAAATTTAGGGAATCAACACACTAAATGGTTTATTAAATATTACCCATTATGTGTAAAATACAAACATTGTTCAAAATAAAATTTTAAATAATAAATTAGTCAAACAAAAAATAATGCACATATTAGAAAAGAATTCTTGTGCGGTATGATCCTGGAGAAACCCCTGTGATGGCGGTAAAAACTCTAGTAAAATGATAGCGATCAGAAAAGCCCAAAAGCGCCGCCATTTCCTCAATTGTTTTGTCAGTGTACTCAAAGAGTTCACAGGCATATGCTACTTTTCTTTTTTGTAAAAAATGATGAGGAGTAACTCCCATATTTTCTTTAAAAAGTCTTGAGAATGAATTGGGTGCCATATTGATTACCTCTGCCAATTCAGTATTACTGTTTTTCTTGCCAATATTGTTTTCAATAAAGCGAATTACTTTGAGCACCCGAGAATCAGTATTTACTGACTTCCATAGTTCAGGCCCTATGCTAGATAAAACTTCCATCACAAAAGATTGAATCCTAAGGCTTGAAGTCATTTTAAAAGCCGTGTTGTTTTTCTTTAGTTGATGTGTTAAATATTCTAGTTTTTTTTGGAAAACGTTGTTAATCTGAATTTTAAATATTCCTGGAAATACATTATCAAAAGGAATGCCCAAATTAAAGTGAAGAAAAAAATGAATTAAGGATTCTGACTCCAACTCGTTTTCTTCATCTGAAACAATCAAATGACGACCGGACACATGTATGCCCGTTTTGTAACGAATTCTTTTTTTATAATGCGATGAAAAGGAGGTAAAAGGAGAGATGATATACATGTGATCAGGATCCATTTCAATTTCATCTTCAAGATGGGTTAAAACGCCTCCCATATTTCTATTCCAATAGATACGCCAAAAAGGAAAAACCATATCATGGCAGTCCCACAAATCTAGTAGCCAATACCTACAGCACAATACCTTCATGTTGATATCTACAAAAGATTGTTTTTGTGACGAGGGATCGCCTGTGCTGATATTTTGATGAAGCTTCATGAGTCTAATGTTTAATTTAGATACAAATTTAGTTGTTTTTAGCATTTAATTTATTGCAAATAAATTTGAATTTTGTGTAATATTCAAACATTTAATATATGAAGGATGTTCACATTCCTAATGCTGTTAAATTGGTGCTTGAACAAGCTAGTGAAATTGCTGGTTATTTGTGGGAGCGCGAGTGGATTGAGCGCAATGGAGGCAACCTTTCTGTTGACCTGACAGATCATTTTAAAGAGGTATCATTACCACCAGACCTCAGCTATATCGACAAAGAGTTTCCCAAAGAAGCAGCAAATCTTTATTTGTACATAACAGGAGCCAGTTGCTATTTGAGAAGATTGATTGACAAGATTGATCAGGCTTCTTGTATCATGCACATCAATAAAAATGCTGACGGATATGCCATCATTTGGGGGGGGGAAATGCAAGATTTTGTGCCCACCTCCGAATTGGCTTCTCATTTGACGATTCATCTTTTTAATAAATCTCAAAATTCTCCAAATAAAGTTGTGCTTCATGCACATCCTTCAGAATTGATTGTACTAAGTCATCATAAAATATTTCAAGACGAACAAAAACTCAATCAATCCATATGGAAAATGTGTCCAGAAGTTAGAGTGTATGTGCCTCGAGGAATTCATTGCACCCCTTATGCCATTACACAGTCAGATGACTTAGCCCTAATGACAATAGATGCATTTAAAACCAGAGATGTAGCACTATGGGAAAAACACGGAGCCACTATAACTGCACCAACAATTGAAAAAGCTTGGGACTTTATGGACGTTGCCAACAAAGGAGCAAAGTTATTGTTGATGGCTTGGTCTGCAGGATTTGAGCCCGAAGGAATCTCGGATAAGGAATTAAAATCACTTGAAAAACTATTTAACTTATAAAATATGAATAGACTGGTAGGTAGATTACCCAAGGTTGGAATACGCCCAGTAATTGATGGGCGAGAAGCAGGAGTTAGAGAATCCCTTGAGCAACAATGTATGGACATGGCCAAAGCTGCCGCAAAGCTCATCGAAACACATTTAAGATTTCCAAGCGGAGAACAAATTGAATGTGTGATTGCCGACTCCACCATAGGAGGTGTGGTTGATGCTGCACAATGCGCAGATAAATTTCAAAAGGAGGGAGTAGGAGTCTCTCTTACCGTCACTCCTTGTTGGTGTTATGGAACTGAAGTGATGGACACCGATCTACTAATTCCTAAAGCAGTTTGGGGGTTTAATGGAACAGAACGTCCGGGTGCGGTTTATTTAGCTGCTGCTCTGGCAGGATACTCCCAAAAAGGATTGCCTGCATTTGGAATTTATGGCAAAGAAGTTCAAGACTCCGATGACCTGAGCATTCCAAATGATGTTAAGGAAAAAATACTTCGATTCACAAAGGCAGCCCTTGCCGTTGCTCAAATGAAGGGGAAATCATATTTATCCATTGGATACAGCTCTATGGGAATTGCGGGCTCTATGGTGGACGTCAATTTTTTACAGGATTACTTGGGAATTCGTGCAGAATTCGTAGAGTCTGTTGAGCTGTTGCGACGGATGGAAGAGGGGATATTCGATAAAGAAGAGTTCGACAGAGCCATGATATGGACCAAGAAATACTGCAAAGAAGGAAAAGACTACAATGACGAATCTCGTCAAAAAAACCAAGATCAGAAAAATAATGAGTGGGAGACCGTTGTGAAAATGACGTTGATATGTCGCGATTTGATGTCGGGCAATCCTAAGCTGAAAGAAATGGGATTTGGAGAAGAGGCCAAAGGAAGAAACGCAATAATAGGGGGGTTTCAGGGTCAAAGACAATGGACTGATTATCAGCCCAATGCAGACTTTACGGAAGCGATTTTAAACTCTTCGTTTGACTGGAACGGGATTCGACAAGCTTATGTGTTTGCCACTGAAAATGATTGTCTCAATGCGATATCTATGCTATTTGGTCACTTACTGACCGGAAAGGCCCAGCTTTTTTCTGATGTCCGAACCTATTGGAGTCCAAATTCAGTAGAGAGAGTTAGTGGTGAAAAGTTGTCTGGAATTGCCAAGGATGGTATTATTCATCTTATCAACTCAGGCTCTACATCTTTAGATGCTACTGCACAACAAGAGGATAAAGAGGGCCTGCCCACCATGAAACCTTTTTGGGAGATTTCAGAAGAGGAAGCAGCGCGATGTTTGGAGCATACGCTGTGGCCTCCTGCTATAAACGAATATTTTAGAGGGGGTGGATTTTCATCTCAATTCAAAACCAGAGGATCCATGCCCATGACCATGTCCAGAATCAATTTAGTAAAAGGCATTGGCCCCGTTTTACAATTGGTAGAAGGATGGAGCGTTGAACTTCCCGAGACTATTCACAAAATTTTAGATGAGCGCACCAATCCTACTTGGCCAACAACATGGTTTGTCCCTCGAACTATAGGTAAAGGCTTTTTTAGGGATGTGTATACGGTAATGTCCAAATGGGGAGCCAATCACGGCGCAATTTCACATGGTCACATCGGTGCCGATTTGATTTCCTTGGCCGCTATGCTTCGTATTCCTGTCAATATGCACAATGTTCCTGATGAAGATATTTTTAGACCAAGTGCTTGGTCTGCGTTTGGGGAAAATCTCGAAGGAGCAGATTATCAAGCCTGTAAAAACTATGGATCTCTATACGGATTCAAATAAATTAATAATCAGATTATAATGAAAAAGAAAACAGAATTTCAATTTGTAAATTACTTGTGGGACGAACAGAAAGCAAATGCTCTTGGCGACAATCAGGTAGAGCTCTTCTTGTACCGCTCAAATATTTTGGGAGCCGATTTGCGAATTACCAATTATGGAGGTGGAAACACCAGTTGTAAAACCATTGAAAAAGACCCTCTTACAGGAAACGAAGTTGAGGTTATGTGGATCAAAGGATCTGGAGGAGATATAGGGACTTTAAAAAGAGATGGTATTGCCGGTTTATACACAGAAAGATTACTAGATCTCAAAAAGGTATACCGAGGATTGGAACACGAAGATGAGATGGTAGGCCTTTTCAATCATTGTATCTACGATCTTGACAGTAAGGCACCTTCTATTGACACGCCCTTGCATGGATTACTTCCATTCAAACACATCGATCACTTGCATCCGGATGCTTTAATTGCGGTTGCTGCGGCAAAGGATGGGGAACAGATTACCAAAGAAATTTGGGGAGACACCATGGGCTGGGTTCCTTGGCAAAGGCCTGGTTTTGATTTGGCCTTACAACTAGAGAAGTGTTTGGCTGAAAATCCGGGAATTAGAGGGATTGTATTGGGAAGTCATGGCTTATTTACGTGGGGAGATACTTCATATGAATGTTATATCAACAGCTTGGAAGTTATCGAAGCGGCATCCCAGTATATTGATGATAAGATTAAAGAAAATGGTTCTGTATTTGGGGGTGCAATTAAAGAAAGTCTCTCTCCCAAAGATCGAAAAAAACAAGCCGCAGTAATCGCTCCTATTTTACGCGGATTGTGCTCCTCCGAACAACGTATGGTTGGACATTTTGACGATCAAGAAGCTGTACTTGAATTTATAAACAGTAAAGATTTGGATCAGCTCGCTCCTATGGGAACCTCCTGTCCAGATCACTTCTTACGTACCAAAATATCGCCATTAGTCTTGCCTTTGAGTGCAGAAATGGATTTGACAGATAGTGATGAAATACGCAAGCTGTTGTTTCCCTTATTTGAGGCATATAGAAAAGACTACAACGATTATTACGAAACACATAAACACCCCAATAGTCCAGCTGTAAGAGACAGCAACCCTGTAATCATTCTTTTTCCGGGCTTGGGCTTGTTTAGTTTTGCCAAAAACAAGCAAACCGCCAGAGTAGCTGCTGAGTTTTACGTAAATGCAATTAATGTTATGCGAGGTGCTGAGGCCATTTCAAGCTATACCTCACTTCCTCGTCAAGAAGCTTTTGATATTGAATACTGGTTGCTTGAAGAGGCCAAACTACAGCGAATGCCCAAAGAGAAACCACTATCGAGACAAGTTGCTTTGGTGACCGGAGCTGGAGGTGGAATTGGACGTGCTATTGCAGACAAACTTATCGCAGAAGGGGCTGTAGTCATTTTTTCAGATATTTCTGATGATTTTTTGGCAGAAGCTACTGTCAACTACTCTACTGATCAAGCCATTTCAGTAAACTGCAACGTTACTGATGATGAGGAAATTGACAATATGTTAAATCAATCCTGTTTAGCTTTTGGTGGTGTAGACATCATTGTTCATAGTGCAGGACTGGCCATATCAAAGTCTATTGAAAATACAAGCGATAATGATTGGGAATTAATACAGGGTGTGCTGGTAAAAGGTCAATTTAAATTGGCAAAGAGGGCTTCAAAAACTTTCAATAAACAAAAACTAGGGGGAAATATCGTCAATATAGCAAGTAAAAACGGGCTTGTTTCGGGCCCTAATAATGTAGGGTATGGAACTGCAAAAGCAGCTCAAATTCACATGTCTCGTTTGTTGGCGGCTGAATTAGCGGCTGATGATGTACGGGTTAATACAGTCAATCCAGACGGCGTCATTGTTGGGAGTAAAATATGGGAAGGCGATTGGGCAGAAGGTCGCGCCAAAGCTTATGGTATTACCGTAGAAGAACTTCCTGCTTACTACGCAAAGCGAAATTTATTGAATAAAATCATAACACCAACTGACATTGCCAATGGAGTGTTTGTGTTTTTGGGTGTTTTGGATAAATGTACGGGTAACATTCTAAATGTTGATGGAGGAGTCGCCAATGCTTTTGTCCGTTAAATTGATCATTCCAAAGCATTGACTCATGACAGATTGTATCACCGTAATTGATATCGGGAAGACCAACAAAAAAATACTGTTGTTTGACAATTTCTACAATGTTATTTACCGTAAATCCATTCGCTTTCAGGAGCTGGTCGATGACGACGGATTTCCTTGTGATGATATTGATGCCATTGAAAAGTGGATTTTTGACGAAATAAAAAATGTCCAAGAACAAGGGATTTATAACATCAAAGCCATCAATTTTTCTACCCATGGTGCAACGCTTGTTTATTTAGATAAAGAGGGGAATCGTTGTGCCCCGGTCTACAATTACTTGAAGTCGCTTGATAAGATTGATTTTGACCCTTTTTACAAGAATTATGGTGGTGTTGATGATTTTTCACGTAATACCGCTTCCCCCGCCTATGGGATGCTCAACAGTGGTATGCAGATATATTGGCTGAAGCATGTAAAACCCAAATATTGGGAAAAGGTAGCTACTATTTTACATTATCCTCAATATTTGAGTTACTTATTCACTCATAAAATTTCTGCGGACTATACTTCCATTGGTGCTCATACGGCCCTTTGGGATTTTGATCAAATGGATTATCACCCTTGGATAAAAGACCAGCAAATCAAACTTCCAGCCCCAGAAGATGGATCAAAAGCCACTATGGCAAACTTTAATGGACAAGAGATTGCTTTTGGAGCAGGACTTCATGACAGTTCCTCCTCTATCGTTCCTCTTTTACGTAGAAGTGATAAAAAGTTTGTGCTGCTCTCTACAGGAACTTGGATCATATGCATGAATCCTTTTAGTAAAGAAAAGCTTACTTTGGAGCAGCTCAACAAAAACTGTCTTTGTTTTATGACCCCAAACAAAGATCAGGTTAAATCCTCAATGCGTTTTTTAGGCCATGCACACGAGCTTTATACAGAAGCTTTGAGTGCTCATTTTTCAAAAGACTTAGACACACACACAAGTTTGGATACAGATTTGGACTTGATCCAAAACTCCCTCAAAAACACTAAAAAAATATTGCTCCCTCCAATCGTGGATGGAGATTTCAAAGTGGATATAAAGGGATTGAGTATTTTTTCATCTTATGAGGAGGCCTATTGTCAGCTCATGGCCGAGATCAGCATCAAAGTAGCTGATGGCATAAAACTAGTTTTAGACGATGACAATAACATAAAACATCTCTATTTATCGGGGGGATTTAATAAGAATAAATGGTTTGTTTGTTTTATCGAATTATTAATGCCTAATTTCATACTCGAACTCTCTGATATTAAAAACGAAAGTGCTTTGGGCGCAGCACTAATGATGGACTCCTATTTCAATTAATTTTAAACTTATATGATGATTTTACAATGAGTTATTATATTAAAACAATGAAATACGGTTATCCTCTAGTTTTATTTTTTTTAAGTTTTATTTTCTCTCTGTCGTCAATAGGACAAAATTTTCAAAAAATATCAAATAAGGAAGGATTCAACCAAAACACAGTCTTCGAAATTGTTCAGGACCATTACGGTTTTTTATGGTTTGCTACTCCCAATGGATTAATCAGTTTTGATGGTAATCAGTACACGACATACACCGGAGGGCCAAACCAACAAAACAGTATTTCTGATAATTATATATCTGCCCTTTTCGTAGATACAGAAGGATTAATTTGGATTGGAAATCGAACGGGATTAGACGTATACGCGCCTTCCAGAGAGCGTTTTGTTAGAGCTCCCATTCCAGGTCAATCTAATGTAAACCATATTGCAGATGATCCATCCGGTAGGACTTGGGTTAGTTCTGAAAAGAGGATTTTCTTAATTGAAGCATCTGCAACGAAAAACCTTCAAATAAAAATTGCCAAAACTGTTTCATTGGAATTACCAAGTGAGACAAGATTGAGTGGTTTTCTTTTTACCAAAGAAAAATTATTATTGGCAACGAACAATGGCCTGTTTGAAGTTGATTATTCCGAGGCAGAAACAAAAATATTTACCCAGAGTTTGAGGCGTATCCAATCGTTTAAAGATATGGACATCTTTACGATCAAAGAATTTGAAACTGGATATTGGATTGGCACTGACCATGGAATTTTCTTTGGACAAATACAACAAAACGATTTTCAGGTTATAAAACATTATAAAAAGGCTGATTTTGAAATTCAAGATCGATTTCCATTTGCGGTTTTTTCAATTTTTCTGGATAATTCCGGAAGTCAATGGTTTGGTACACAACATCATGGTCTTATCAAATATGATTTAAAAAATGATGTGTTTACAAAATTTCAATATGATCCAAAAAACTCCAACGGAATTAGTAGCACTTTCATCTATAGTGTTTTTCAAGACAACTTTGATGTAATTTGGTTGGGAACAGCACAGGGTGGTATTAATAAATTGGATTTACATCAAAAACCATTTTTCAATTACCAAAGCAACCCTTTTATCAAAAATGCTCTATCGGGCAATTTAATTACTTCGATTTTGGAGGACTCGAATGGCTATCTGTGGGTTTCAAATTATAACAATTCTCTGGATCGGAGTAAAACCAGAATCGATAAAAATAAACTCAATGAAATTGAATTCGAAAGTCTTAAAGATATATTACCTACAGATGAAGATGATGTAATTCGACAAATTTATGAAGACGATAGAGGAATTGTCTGGATAGGAACCGATAAGACAATACTTTACTATAATCGTAAAAAGGATAGTTTCACTAAAGCAAATTTTTATAAAGACGGTAAAAGAATTGAATTAGGAAATTGTTACACCATTCAGCAAGTAGATGATAAGAGAATGTTTTTCGGCGGAAATCAAATGGTGTTGGTCTCTATTAATAGAGATGAAATCGATAAAGCAGAGAATAACTTCAAAGTGCTTTCTAATTTAAAATTAATTCAAGATCGTTTTTTTTGTTCGCTAAAACTCGAGGATAAGCTTTTGGTAGGATCTGAAAAAGGGCTGGTTTCGGTCAGTTTTGAAAATGACTTTCTTGAGGTAATCGATATAAAAACAGCCCAACCAGAGAAGAAAAATAAATTGGTTCATGATAATATTTTTTCACTACTCTCAGATCGAAGTGATACACTGTGGATTGGCACCTTTGGCGGTGGGCTTCATAAAGCATTAATAAACAATAAAGGGGATGTTGAAATAATAGAATATTTCAATAAATCCAATCTCCTCCCTGATGATGCTATTTATGGTATTCTGGAATCTGAAGATGAATTTTTGTGGATAACAACAGACATGGGTATTAGCAGACTCAATAAAAAATCTAATACTTCGAGCTCCTACGATGTAAGGGATGGGTTGCTTCAAAACAATTTCAGACAAAATGCCTATCATAAAGGAAAATCGGGAACCTTTTATGTAGGTGGACTTAATGGCTTGACCATATTCGATCCAAAAAAATTAACGGATAATATTAATCCACCAAATACAATAGTCACCAAACTCTATCTGAATAACAAAGAAGTTTCTGCTGACAACAACCAAAAAAAATCGGTACTGAAAAATTCCATACTAGATACCGATAGAATTGAAATAAGTGAAAATATACGGTCAATTGGTTTTTATGTGGTCGTTCAACAAAACTCCAATCCGTTTAAAAATAAATTTGCATATAAGCTAGAGGGATTAAATAGCGACTGGATTTATACGCAAATCGAATCTTCTTTGGTTAACTATACAAACTTAAATCCAGGTCAATATTATTTTATTACAAAAGCTGAAAATTCTGACGGAGTATGGAGTGAAGAAAAGGTCAATTTAGAGATCATAGTAAACCCAGCTTGGTATAATACATGGTGGAGTTATTTATTAGTCATATCCTTAATTATTTCTTTTTTTGCTGGTGTCTCTGTTTATTTTATACAAATGGAGAAAATCAAAAACAATCTCAAATTTGAAACCCTTGACAAAGAGCGAATGAAGGAAATAAACCTAAATAAGCTGAAATTCTTTACCGATATTTCTCATGAATTTAGGACTCCCTTATCTCTTATCTCTGGCCCGATAGAAAAACTTCTGGAAGGATCAGAAAATTTAAAAAACTCCAAATATCTCCAGATCATAGAAAAAAATACCAAACGTCTTCTGTTTTTAGTGGATCAGTTGGTCAATTTTAGGGCGGCAGAACAAGGGGTTCTTCCTTCTGAAATGAGACGATTGAAAATTGTAGATTTCATTAGTAATGTTTTTGACGCTTTTGAAAATTATGCCGAACAGTTAGAGATCAATTTTTCCTATATTGTAAAAGAGGATGATGATGATGTCGTGATGGATGTAAATAAAACCGAACGGATTTTATTCAACTTTCTTTCCAATGCATTCAAGCATACTCCAAAATACGGTAGTGTAACTCTAAGTGCTGAAACCCTCAAGTATTCGGAAGGTAATCACATTCAGTTTAAGGTTGTAAACACTGGAGAAGGTATACAAGCAGACCAAATTGAAAGAATATTCCAGAGATTTTATCAAGTATCAAAAAATAAAAATACCAATATTGTGGGAGGCTTGGGCTTGGCTTATTGTAAAACCCTCGCAGATCATTTAGGGGGAAAAATTGAAGTTGAAAGTGAACCAAAAAAAGAAACTGCATTTACAGTTACCATCCCCTACTCCATAGACGCCAACATGCCTCTTACCATTTTAGAATTGGAATCTAAGTCTTTTATAAAAGAATGGATTCCAATGATTGACGACCCAAATTACAATACTGATTTAATTGAGCAAACTGAAATTAAAGCCGATCGGCCAAAAATTTTGTTGGTTGAAGATGAAAAAGACATGCAAGATTTCATAAAGAAGTTCCTTTCAGAAAAGTATTTGATTGAAATCGCAAACTCAGGGACAGAGGCTTTCAACAAGGTAATCCATTTTCAACCAGAACTTATTATATCAGACGTCATGATGAACGGAATGAATGGGTTTGAACTGTGTAAAAAACTCAAGTCCGATTTCAGAACCAATCATCTACCCATTATTTTCATAACAGCCCTAACAGAGAATGATGATTTGATTAAGGGTCTAGAATTAGGAGCCGATGATTATATAGGTAAACCTTTTTCGCCTAAACACTTGGAGTTAAGGATTGAAAAATTTCTAAAAAAAATTAAGCTAAGCCGAACTCATTACTCAAAATCAAGCCATCTACCTGAGGGTTCTAGTTTACTTACAAAACAGAATGAAAAACTCCTCAGATCAATTAACAAGGTAATTGAAGAAAATCTTTCTAATTCGAATTTTGGCGTTGAAAAATTATCAAGTGAAATGCAAATCAGTGCTTCCCATTTTTATCGCAAATTAAAAGGAATAACCGGGCAGTCTCCCAATACCTATATTAGAAACTACAGGTTGAACAAGGCTATGGCGTTTTTTTATTCCAACGAAGTATCCAGTGTGAAAGAGGCTATGTATATGGTTGGTATAGAATCTAAGTCTTATTTCACCACGGCCTTCAAGAAATTATACGGTAAAAATCCTTCAGAATTTATTCAGAGATAGTCATTTTTGGATACAAAATGATTGATTAGAGAAATTGGCATTAAAAGCTAAATCCTATAATTGTGACAAATTTTTAACAATGAAATTTCTCTCTTACTGTATAATTTTATCTTCAGTTCTTTGCTTTGGCCAAAAGCAAAACTCAAAAAGCGCTCAAAGCGTAAAAAAGGAAACTCTTGAAATGGATAATATGTGGGGGAAGCAAATTGTCCTTGACCAAGGTTTACTTGAGGAGAGATCCCAACTTTTTAAGAACAGTAAATTTGCTATGTTTATCCATTGGGGACTTTACTCAAACCTAGGGGGTGTATGGAAGGACAAAACTTATTACGGAATAGGGGAATGGATAATGAATCCCAGACTTGGCAATATTCCTGCTGACGAATATATGGAAAAAGCAATCGAATTCAATCCCACAAAATTCGATGCTAAAGCCGTGGCTAAGTTAGCAAAGGATGCCGGGATGAAATACATTATCATAACCAGTAAGCATCATGAAGGTTTTGCCATGTTTGACTCAAAAGCCAGTGCTTTCAATATTGTAGATGCCACCCCATTTAAAAGAGATCCAATGAAGGAATTATCACAAGCTTGTAAGGAAATTGGCTTGGGCTTTGGTTTTTATTACTCACACAATCAAGATTGGACATCACCGGGAGCTACAGGAGGACCCATGCTCGACGAAAACAATAAAAAGGCGAGTTTTGAAAATTATTTTTATAATAAATGCCTCCCGCAGGTAAAAGAGATTTGCTCAAATTATGGGAATCTTGATTTCGTATGGTTTGACACTCCCGGAAACATGGAGGGCAAATTTATCATGGAACTTGTTAAAACCGTGAGAGAGTTACAACCAAAAGCCATGTTATGTAGCAGGGTCGGTTTTGGATTGGGTGATTATATATCACAAGGAGATATGGAGGTTCCACTCTCCAACATTGATGGCTTGTGGGAGACCTGTGATACCAACAACGACTCGTGGTCATATGCTTGGTACGACGAAAATTTCAAAAGTTCAAAAGAAATCCTTCAAAGATTAGTTTCAACTGTTGCTCGTGGAGGTAGTTATTTGTTCAATATTGGATTAAAAGGAACAGGAGAAATACCTGAGCTTGGACAGCTATTTTTAGAAAAAACAGGCAAATGGATTAAGAAATATCCTTTTGTCATCTATGGAGCAGGCAGGTCTCCATGGGGTAAAGCCCTTCCTTGGGGTGACGTAACTACACAGAAGGATAAATTATATTTAAATATTTATGATTGGCCTAAGGATGGGAAGATTTATCTGCCAGGTTTCGATGGTAAAATTGTTTCAGTAAAATTATTGAAAGAAAATAAATCTGTAGATGTTCCTCATGTAAAAGAAAAAGATTGGACCGTTTTTTCCTTGCCGGGAACCCAATCTGACTATCCCATTTCAGTGGTTGAAGTAGCTCTAGCCAGCGATCAGTTCACTGTGGATAAAACTATTGGAATTATTCCCAATCATGAAAATTTACTCCATGTTGAGCATTCCGAAGAATCTAATGTTGAGAAGAAAGAAATCAAATGGATGGAAAAGTTTGGTGAATGGAAACACGTAAACCAAGCGAGCAATTGGGAACCAGATGGAAAAGTAAGTTGGGAAATTAACGTCAAAAAGCCAGGATTTTACCACCTCGGGCTATCTTTTAAAGGAAATGGTAGATTGGTTTGGCGCGTCCAAACTAAAGAAGGAAAGTTAGTTCAGAATCAGCATGAAGCTACCAATAAATATGCGCTATATGATTTGGGATTGATCGAATTTAAAAAACCCGGCATGAACACTATATCCGTTTCGCTGATTGAAGGGGACACTAAATCTGCAAGTCTTAAAGCGATTGAATTAACATCAATTGAGTTCTAGTCTATGTTTATCTAAAACGATTCATAGGAATCATATAACCTGAAAAAGGTAATTTAACCTTCAAATGAAATGAAAAGAAAATACAGTTTAACATTGATTGTTTTTATTATTTCCATTTTATTCATTCAGGCTCAAAATACAATCGTACCCAATTGGAAAATCAATCCAGAAAAGGAGTTAAATCCCAATACATCTTGGTTGAGAGAAGCCAAATGGGGACTTTTTGCGCATTACATGGCTCACAGACCAAGTGCTCCAATTCCAGAGGACATGACTCCTGCCAAATGGAATGAAAAGGTAAATTCATTTGAAATTAAATCTTTTGCAAATCAATTGACCGATCTAAGTGTGCCCTATTTTTTCATTACGATAGGACAGGGAGGAGGCTATTATTGTTCCCCTAATAAAACTTATGAAAAACACTTTGGTCCATCTGAAGGTAAATTGTCTAAGAGGGATCTTATAGCAAATCTTGGAACCGAATTGAAATCAAGGGGTATTCGCTTATGTGTTTATTTACCTGCACTTGGTCGCAGAGATGGTAAAGAGATTCAACAAAAATATCGGGAAGTGATTAAAGAATGGTCAATGCGTTGGGGAGATTTGATCTCTGCTTGGTGGATCGATGGCGCTGTCTATGACTCACCAGACGTTTTCAAGGCATATACAGAGGCCTTTAAAAGTGGAAATCCAAATGCGATTGTTGCTTATAATGTTGGACCTGTTGGGATGAATCGGAAGCAATTGGTTCCTGTAACCGAATATGAAGATTATATGGCGGGAGAGTGTGATTATGTTCTCCCAACCAGTGCAAATATTCCACGGGACCTCGGCGTGCATTTTACTGTAAGCGGAGATGGGAAATATTACATTGGACCCAATATTTCCGGTAATCAGTTGCATTTCCTAAACTTCCTCGGCGAGTGGTGGGGGACGGGAAATCCAAGATTTCCAAATGAATTGGTATCTGCTTGGACTCAACATGTTATCGATAACAAGGGTGCTGTCTCATGGGATTTACCTCTTCAAGATAACGGCATAATTCCTGAGAATTACTTCAACCAAGTAAAGGAACTTAGTAAAAGAATTAATGGTTCAAAATAAGTTGACATTCTATTCAAATCATCTATTTTAGTTTTATGAAAGAAACTAATTTACAACCAAATAAGAATGAAGAATTAGGTTTTAAGGCCATCTTGACTTAATGGGGTCTGCTTCCATTTCTTAACTTTTGACAGTTCGTATCCCTAAAGGTCAAGCATGAGTGTCATCACTTGTAAACAGAGCCTTTATTACTAACCAATGACATCAACTCTATAGCCCAATATGGGCTATAAAAATAAAAAAGTGGGGTTTTTAAAGCGAGGGTAATCTTTCATAGGGAAGAATAGAGTATAGGAGAAGCTAATAATTGTAAATAACAATACTTCTCAATCCCAATTTGAATCTCCATTCAATAGGAGGCCATTGATATTTTAGTGGTGGAAGGCCTATAGTGGTTAGCCACTCTACAAGAAAAAAATATAATGTATTGAAAAATCATGAAAAGTAATCATCTAAATATTCGGACTGTTTTAAAGTTATTTATTTATGGATTTTTGTTGCTTTCGGTTAGCAATTGTTCTTTAAAAAAGGAAGATAGCAATCAAAAGAAAAACAAGGATAACCGCCCAAATATCATCTTTATTTTTGCTGACGACTGGGGATGGGGCGATTTGAGTTGTCATGGCCATCCTTATGTCAAGACGCCTAATATAGACCGTCTTGCAAAAGAAGGAACGGACTTTCTAAGATTTACAACCGCTAGCGGTGTTTGCTCTCCAAGCAGAACTGCGGTTATGACCGGACAATTTCCAGCCCGACACAATATCGATGGTCATTTTGCTTGGGTATCGGATAATGCAAGAAGGAATATGCCTGATTGGTTAGATCACGAAACCACCCTCTTGCCCAGGATTTTACAACGTAATGGATATACAACAGCTCATTTCGGTAAGTGGCATCTTTCTAATAATATGATTCCAGATTCTCCCTTGCCCAGCAAGTATGGTTATGATACTTACGGTGCTTTTAACTGTTCCGGAGAGCAAATCCCAGTCCATGAAGATGCCAATAGTGCCATTTCGTTTATTAAGAAAAGTCACAGCGAAAAAAAACCTTTCTTTATTAATCTATGGATTCATGAACCTCACACCCCCCACCATGTAATTCCTAAATACCAATGGCGCTTTCCAAACCTTAAAGAACCTGACAATATTTATGCTTCGATTTTATCTCATGCAGATGATAGAATTGGACAGGTATTGGATGAACTGGATCGTCTGAAATTGACGGAAAACACATTGGTGATATTTAGTTCAGACAATGGTCCGGCCAGATCAAGCAGCAATCGGAAAAAATTGAGCCTAATGTTTGACTCGGCAACTGGTGCGGGTTTTGGTCTTGAGGCTTCCAAAGGCATTACTGGAGGAAGGAAAGGCTATAAAGCAGCCCTATTTGAGGGGGGAATAGGTGTTCCATTTATCGCTCGCTGGCCGGGAAAAATCAAGGCTGGAATGATTGACAATTCCTCGCTGATGTCGGCAGTAGATTTGCTTCCTACTTTCTGTGAAATCGCTGGTGCCAAACTTCCAGAATCATATAAACCCGATGGGATAAGTCAAGTTAAAACACTTAAGGGAAAAAAATACCCCGTAAGAACCAAACCCCTATTCTGGAAAATGAATGCCAATTGGCCTGCGCCAAAAAACAAGCCGGATCATTGGGTATCATATGCTGTTCTTGATCAAAATTGGAAACTCCTTGCCAGCGAAGATTTTAGTCATCATGAGCTTTATGACATTACTAATGATGTTTATGAAAAAAATGATCTAAAACAGGCTCATCCTGATGTTGTAGTAAAACTATTAAATAAAATACGTGAATGGAAAAATGGTCTTCCTGAAAAACCAGACAAAAAATTATTTTCTGGTACTAGATAATAATTTTATGATGAAAAGACATCTTATTTCATTAGTAATTGGGATTTCTTTTACTGCCTTAAATTCAAATTTATTGGTCGCTCAAAAATCGGGGGAAGAAATTTCTGGATATGAATTAGTGGAGTTAAGCAATCCCGATAATCTTTCTAAAACTGATATTAATGCGCCGGGTTTTCCCACACGTGCAGTTGATTTAGACGTTCTACCGGGTTTTCAAAATCCGCCTAATGGTTATGGTGAGGTTCCCTTTTGGTGGTGGACAGGTGATCCACTGAACAAAGATCGTCTGCTATGGCAAATAGAAGAGCTACACAAGAAGGGGGTAAACGGCATGCAGGTTAACTATTCTCACACAAAAGAGAAAGGATGGCCAACAGATAAAGCTGATCCTGAGCTATTCTCTGAGGAATGGTGGGACATTTGGGAATTCGTAGTACAAGAGTGTAGCAAACGAGATATGGGCATTGGATTGAGTGGCTATACCATTGATTGGCCCAAACCCAACATGGAAGCCAGTAATCTATTCAGTCGTATCATCTACTCAATACCCGAAATCAATGGACGAACTATTGAAATTGATACAATACTAAGTGTTAAATCAAGTGACAAAGTTTCAATCACAATTTCAGATAAAAGTATCGGTGTTTGGGCTTATCCTATTCGAAATAGGTCATTGAATTTTGGAGGTATTGATTTACAAAAATTCGTTACAAACTCTAATCTAAATTGGACTGCTGAAGAGGGAGAATGGGAGATATATGTTTTTAGTGCTGTTAGCCATCCTGGAACCATCAACCCCATACACCCCCTTGCCGGAAGCACTGTAATCAATAAATTCTTTGAGCAATTCCAACACAATACGGTAGATAAAACATCTAAAGGATTAAACTATTTTTTCCAAGATGAATTAAAGTTTGGAGTAGGGGATCGTATCTGGACAAACGATTTTAACGATCAGTTTAGAAAATATAAAGGATATGAGGTGTTTGAGGTTCTTCCAGCACTTTATACGGACATGGGTCAGATAACCGCCAAGGCTCGTCTTGATTTTATGGATGTTAAAATACATCTTTCGGAAGAACGGTATTTTAAACCAATATTTGATTGGCACTGGTCAAGGGGGATGATTTATGGATGCGATCCCAGCAGCAGAGGGAAAAAACCAGAAGAGTATGGTGATTATTTTAGAGGTACAAGATGGTACACCGCTCCTGGGCATGATACCCCCGGAGGAAATGCCGATCTAATAAAAGGCAAGGTATCGAGTTCCATTGCCAATCTCTATAAACGTCCCCGTGTTTGGTTAGAAGGTTATCACAGTTTGGGATGGGGTGCTACTCCCGAAAGACTAATGTATGCTACAAGTGAAAATTACCTTTACGGCTGTAATCTTCTCAACCTACATGGTTTGTATTATTCCACACATGGTAGTTTTTGGGAGTGGGCTCCTCCGAGTTACCATTTCAGAATGCCCTATTGGGATCATTTGGATGTTTTCCTAAAATATTTCGAGAGACTTTCTTATTTATTGAGCCAAGGAGTTTTGCAATCCGATATTGCAATCCTGTATCCGGTAAGCCCCTTGCAAGCCGAAATGAAATCTCCAACAGAAACCAGCTTGTATCGCAATCAAAGTGTATTGCAGAATAAGCAAGGTGTATTAAAGGTTAATTCTAAAGAATTCACAAAAACAGCTTTTGAATCCGGGACCGAATTATTCAATAGTGGATATGACTTTGTTTTTATCGATCATCAATCACTAATCCGAGCCGAAATAGATCAAAATCAATTTACTGTCTCAGATGCGACATATAAAGTACTTGTCTTGCCGTCAATGAAATCAATGCGATGGTCAACCGTTCAGCAAGCCCTAAAATTTTACAGAAGTGGAGGGATTGTTATTGCTGTTGAGTCCCTTCCCCAAGCGAGTGATCGTATTGGTAACGATGATCCAGAACTCGATAAGGCAATAAAGGAGATTTTTGGCGTATCAACCAATGAAATCAATTCAGGAATCAGTCTTAAAAAGCAAGGCAATAAAGCAGGTGGTATTGGCTTATTCGTAAAAGATGCCCATCAATTAAAAAATGAAATTAGTAAGCTTTTAACCCAGCATGTAAGTTCAGATGAATCCGTTAGAGCCATGCATCGGAAAATAGGAAAGCGTGATGTATATATGGTTATGGGTAGTGGCAAAGATGTCAGCTGTGATTTTCTGTCCAAAGGGAAGGTTGAACAATGGGATCCTTGGACTGGAAAAGTCACTCCCCTATATCAGTCAACTGAAACCAACTTAGGAACCAATATTAGATTGTCATTCGAAGAAAACCAGTCTCAAATCATTGTTTTTTCTCCGGGTGAGATTCCGGTAAAAGTTATTTCTACTCAACTGGATGAAATCGCCAATATTGAGAAAAATAAATGCAATATAACAGTTACCGGATACACCCGCGTTCCTGGTTTAAGTGAAACAACCCTCAATGTCAATGGCGAATTGATCAAGGTCTCAGTTTATGCATCTCCTCCCCCCACTCCACTTCGGCTAGATGGTGATTGGGAATTTGAATTAAAACCTACAATGAACAATAGCTGGGGTGACTTTCGACTTCCAGTTTTTGAAAAAATCATTGGCGCTGAAGCTCGTTTTTTTAGTTATGCAGAGGAAACATCTGACCCTGTAGGTTGGGAGTTAGCGGATATTGATGATTCAAAATGGGAACGAGTAACATATGGATTTGGTCAGAAGTTCTGGAAACTTGGTCCTCTCCCAAGCGGATGTGATTTATCGGGATTGGAGCAAGAATTATCTACAACTTACCAGATTGATCCAACCAATCCAGTAATCGTCAATGGTAAAACATACAACTGGGAACCGTATGACTATTCGTGGAGAATGGGTATCGAAGGTGATCCCGGAGACCAAAAGGGTTATCATGGATTGAAAAAGCGCTTAACAAGCGATTTTATATTGTTTAAAAAACAAAAAGAAACAGATAGTATGGGTATAAATTATCTATGGACTTCTGCTTATACTCATAAGAAAACAAAAGTTCAACCCCATATAGGGAATCTAAAACCCTCGGTTATTTATCTAAACAGTAAAAAAGTACCTATTCTCTCCTCAGAATTAAAGCTTAAAGCTGGAAACAATCCTTTACTTTTAAGATATGACACACTAGGGCGTACCCACTTTGTGCTTGAAAAATCGGATGCTGAAGGAAGCGATAAAAGAACTCCTTTATCCATGAAATGGTGGGATATGGAGGGAAGAATCAATTTTGATGTAAAACCTGAATCAACTGCTCATTATGGGTGGTATCGTTTTACGGCACCTCCCGGATTGCAGTCCATGACAATCAGAGCAATGGGACAGTTAGAAGTATGGGTCAACGGCAAGTCTCAGGTTGTAAAAACTGTAAAAGAAGATTTTCCTGCTAAATATCAAGTAGATCTTTCGGAATCAATCAAGAAAAAATCCAAAGTTGCAGTTCGCATCAAGCAGGCTCAGGGGTTTTTTGGCGGTTCTGTTTTACCGGAACCTATTTTGCTCAACTGTACAGCAGGGGCCATTCAATTGGGCGATTGGTCAAAGGGTTCGGTGCTCGAAAATTATTCAGGCGGAGCTTGGTATCGTAAGAACATCCAATTGTCAAATAAGCAGGCAAACAGTAAGGTAATCATTGATTTGGGAAAAGAAGTCGTGGCTTCAGCAGAAGTGAAGATCAATGGGGTCTCTGCTGGCATTTTAGTTTCAGCACCATGGACGTTGGACATCTCAAAACTCGTGAAATCAGGAGATAATAGTATCGAAATTCTCGTTTATAACACACTATCAAATCACTTCAAAACCATTCCCACCAAATACAACACAAACAAAGAGCAAAAGTCAGGATTAATAGGTCCGGTACAAATAGAATTTTTAACAATAGTCGAACTCAAGTAAGAACTTAAATCACAGAAAATCCTATGAAATTTATAAAAGCATTTTTATTCGCAGGAATAACCCTATGTTCATCCTGCAATGGATTTCCCGAGATTGATACAGCTGTCAACTACATAAATCCATTTATTGGTGCAAGTACCAATGTAGCAGACGCTGGTGCATTTCACGGTTTGGGCAAGACCTTTCCCGGGGCAACAACTCCATTTGGTCTCGTTCAAGTGAGTCCAAATACAATAACTGGTGGTGACAATGGTTCTGGTTATAGTTACGAACATACAACCATTGAAGGTTTTGCCTTTACACAAATGAGTGGTATCGGTTGGTACGGTGATCTGGGTAATTTTTTGGTGATGCCAACAACCGGTGAATTGAAAACTTCTTCTGGTAGAATAAGCAATCCAGAAGAAGGTTATCGGTCGAGATATTCGAAAGAAGATGAAGTTGCAAAGGCGGGTTATTATGCTACAACGCTTACTGATTATGGAATAAAAGTGGAAGCTACGGCAGCTGCTCATAGTGGGATACTACGATTTACCTTTCCCGAAAATAAGCAATCACGCATTCAGATTGACTTAGCTAGACGAGTGGGGGGTACCTCAACAGAACAGTATATAAAAGTTATTAACGAAAACACCATTCAGGGTTGGATGAAATGCACTCCTGATGGCGGTGGATGGGGCAATGGAGAAGGTAATCCCAATTATACGGTCTTCTTTTATGCGCAATTCAGCAAACCACTGAAAAATTATGGAGTCTGGAGTGGCGATATTCCAGAGGACTGGTCTCGAAAACGTCAGAGCATTGAGAGCGATAAGTTTAGAGAACTGGTGGCCAATGCGAATTTGGAAAAAAAATTCAAAGAAAAACAAGGTAAACATCTTGGATTTTTCACAGAATTTGAAACATCTGAAAAGGAGGAGGTACTGCTAAAATCAGGAATTTCATTTGTGAGTATGGAAGGAGCCAAAAACAATCTTTTCTCGGAAATACAAAATTTTGACTTTGATAAGGTAAATAGTAATGCTGTAAAATTGTGGAATGTTGCTATGAGTAAAATAAAGGTGGAAGGAGGTCATGAAGAAGATAAATATATTTTCTATACAGCACTTTATCATACCATGATTGATCCGCGAAGTTTTACAGATGTTAATGGGAGTTATCCCGGCGGTGACAAACAAATTCGCAAATCAGACAAGTTCACCAAACGCACTATTTTTAGTGGATGGGATGTATTTAGAAGTCAGTTCCCTCTCCAAACCATTATCAATCCTGAGATTGTCAATGATATGATAAACTCACTCATAGAGTTGGCTGATAAAACGAAAAGGGGCTATTTCGAACGATGGGAGTTCCTCAATAGCTATAGTGGCTGTATGCTTGGAAATCCAGCCATATCTGTTATGGTTGATGCTTTCAACAAAAATATTCGTGGTTTTAATATTGAAAAGGGCTATGAAATTGCTAAGATGACAAGTGAGATGTTTGGTAATGAACAGTTGGGTTTTAATACATACAAAGGAGCGATATCCTCAACCTTGGAACTCTCCTACACAGAGTGGTGTATGTCTCTTTTAGCAGACAGTCTGGGTTATAAAGATGATGCAGAAAAATACCGTAGGCTCTCTAAAAGTTATGCTAATGTTTTTGATCGAGAAAAGGGATGGTTTCGGCCCAAAAGCGAAGATGGCAGCTGGGTAGAACCCTGGCCTGAAAGAGGTCGGCTAACTCAGGATTATGGCTCTAGGGAAAGCAACCCCTATCAACAAGGATGGTTCGTACCCCACGATATCGAGGGTTTGTCCGAGCTTCTTGGAGGAAAAGAAACTGCCTTGGCTGATTTGAATAATCTCTTTGAAAATGTACCTAAAGACATGATGTGGAACGACTATTACAATCATGCTAATGAACCCGTACATCATATTCCTTTTCTTTTTAACCGCCTTGGAGCACCTTGGCAGACTCAATACTGGACACGACAGATTTGTAAAAGAGCTTATCGTAACACTGTAAAAGGCCTCGTAGGAAATGAAGATGTTGGGCAAATGTCAGCATGGTATGTTTTAGCAGCTAGTGGTATTCATCCTATTGCACCAGGTGAAAATCGTTATGAGATTACCAGCCCCGTTTTTAATAGGATTGAAATTAAACTGGATCCAAAATATGCCAAAGGGCAAACTTTCACAATCCTTGCTCATAACAATTCAGATGAAAATGTCTATATCCAATCGGCTAAATTAAATGGGGAAAACTGGAATAATTCCTCGATTACTCATGATCAACTCGCTGCCGGTGGTCTCCTTGAACTTGAAATGGGGAAACAACCAAATAAAGACTGGGGTTCTGAACTTAAAGAAAAAACCTATCAATAGTCTTCAAATGCTTAAAATATAAACATCAAAAAAAGGTAATAAAACATAGATCGAGGGAATATTAAATTCAAATAATTCAAAAAGATATATCATGAGTAAATTAATGAAAACTACGAAAACAATCCTTATTATTACAGCAGTCATGTTTTTTTTAGGGTGTAATAAATCTTATAAAATGACCGGAATTCATTCTGTTGCAAATTCCAAAAACGGCCAAATTACCTCTGTCTCTGGAACACGTAAAATAAGTGGGATATACCCACACTTAACTACTTATTCTCATGGCAGAGAAAATGGCTCTTATGGTTTTGGGAATGAATGTGGTATTGGAGCTCTGGCAGTTTGGAATGATAAACTCTATATGCTTAATTACGCCGCACACCAACCTAAAGGGAGTGAGCATAAGTTATATATTATTGATGAAGATAAAAACATGCAGATTTTTGAAGGAAGTATTGGTGGTACCCCAGCTGCCAGAATGATACATCAAGAATCTAATCAGTTATTAATAGGGCCTTATGTTATTGATAGTATAGGTAAGGTTAGGGTAATCCCCTATTCCAATATGGAAGGACGATTAACCGCTATAGCTCGCCATTTAAAAGATCCAGAGAACATGGTTTACTATTACGATATGGAAGGCATACTCTATGAGGTTAATGTTCATACGTTGAAGGTGAAAAAATTATTTGAAGACCCCTTACCAGGATGGCACGGAAAAGGAGGATATACTAGTCAAGGAAAGTTAGTAGTTTCTAATAATGGAGAGCATGCCAGTGAAGGTAAGGTTACACATGATAACGATGATTGGGAAGCAGAACACTACCAATGGGAAGATAAATGGAAAGTTGATAAAGAGGATGTTTTTGGATTAGAAAACCTAGGTATTCTTGCTGAATTTGATGGAGATAATTTTAAAATAGTAGAAAGAAGACAATATACTGATGTAACCACAAAGCATGGGATTTATGCTATTCCAAACGATCAATCTCCACTTTGGTCAATGGGTTGGGACAAAAAATCTGTTAGACTAAAAGTTTTAGATAAAGGAAAATGGTATACATATTTGTTGCCAAAGGCTACCTATAATAATGATCCACCTCATGGTTGGTTCACAGAATGGCCACGTATAAGATCAGTTGGAAACGGTAAAATGATGATGGATATGCATGGTATGTTTTATGATTTCCCTCAAACTTTTTCGGCTAATAATTCCGCTGGAATAAAACCTATGGGTTCTCATTTACGGTATATACCAGATTTTTTAAATTGGAACGACCAAATCGTTTTAGCAACAGACGAAACAAGTATTCAAGGTAATCCTTTATCAGGGCAACCTCAATCTAATCTTTGGTTTGGATCTTATGATGAACTTTCAAACTGGGGTCCAGCTTCTGGATATGGTGCTATTTGGTTAAAAGAGGATGTGAAGGCTAATACACATTCCAGTGCTTATTTAATGGCTGGATTTGACAATCGTATGGTGCACTTTAAAAATCATGGAGATATTTCTGTTAAAATCACTATGGAAATTGATGTTAATGGAGATAACAATTGGAAAGCATACAAATCTATATCTTTAGAAAAAGAAGCGTATGCTTATCATCTATTTGATCAAGGGCTAAAGGCTAATTGGATAAGGTTGGTTTCAGATTCAAATTCAAAGTTAACTGCAACCTTTCATTTTACCGATTCAAATTTAAAAAACAGATTTGATGGTGAAATACTTTTTTCTGCTTTGGCTGATATAGAATATGACGGAGAAGTAAGTCACGCTAAACTATATAGTAATAAGACTAATTTTAACCTTAGTGTAATTGCTGGATCTATTGAAAATGGTCAATTCAACAGAACCAAAGATATTGAGTTTAAAAAATTAGATTTTAACTATCAAGAAGGCATTACGGACACCACAGCTTTAGAAGCTTTAAAAGTGAAAGATCTCTGGTCCGAGGACGAGGCATCAATTATATTAAAACTAAAACACTCACAATTACGATTACCCAGAATAAATAGCACATATTCCACTAAGTTGCCTTCAGGAACTACCCGTCTAGTACGTGAAGTTGAATCTGAACGTGAATTAGCCAATATTGCAGGAACTTTTTATGAATTACCCTTATTTAAAGTAGGACAAGAACCACTTTATAAAATGATGCGTCCAGTTTCAACTCATGGCAAACAGATATCTGATTTTAACACATGGAATGGTTTATTGGTTTTAAGCGGTGTAAAAAAATATTCTATTGATTCAGAACACATTTACACTTCAGAAGATAGTGAAACCAGTTTATGGTTTGGAGGTATTGATGATATCTGGGATTTTGGAAAGCCAGTGGGAGAAGGTGGTCCATGGAAAAACACACAAGTAAAAGCTAATGAGTTATCCGACAAGTACTTAATGACAGGCTATGATAAAAAAACACTTATGCTAAAGGCTGACAAAGACACAAAAGTAACTTTATTAATACATGTGAACCATTATTTAGAGGAACCAATGGAATACAAAACGTTTAATTTGAAAACAGGTGAAACGGTGGAATATGAATTTCCAAATGGATTTAGTGCGCATTGGGTCCAAGTAAAAGCAAATAAAGATTGTTCTGCAACCGCATGGTTCGTTTATGAATAACATTAAAATTTTATTATAAAAAAACTGAAATTAATACTATTTGTAAGTCTCAAACTTATTTATACAAATGGCTAATTAATGATGAACTTTAAATACTTAAAAAATGAGGTTTGATAGGTATAATAAATTAGTAAATCTCGAGACAAAGAATTACTTGAGCTATGCCATTCACCCCAATATCCTATCACGCCAATTTGAAATGTGTAAATTCTTGGGTCAGAGTCATATCTAATGGAAAGCGCATTGATTGCTTCTTTAGCCTCGGATAAATATTTTTCATTATTGAAATTAGTTATTTATTTCCCATTTTCGTCTCTTAATCTTTCAACACCAATTTGATCATATAGCCAATCTGGACCACCATCTGAAATCTCATTATCTCCATGCCAATCAGTATAAAGTCTTAAAATCAGATGCCTGCCAGCACTCCCAGGTCTATTAATAACTTCTTCTATATAGTCATAGTTGAAACTAACATTTGTTGGCTCAAAATCTTTCCATTTAATGTATTGAAACCCGACTGAAGCATAATCGTAATCTTTCCACCAACCTGTATTCCATCCTTTCATGGGATTTTTGTAAGGACCATTATTTTTTGGATATGTATACTCTACAATTTTTGATGCGATTTCTAGCGAAGTAGAGTCATCATTTTTTTTACAAGTAGATAGAACTAATAGAATAGATAGAATTAGAAGAAATCTTCTCATCTGATTGATGGCTAATTATAAACAAGTTACTGAATTTACTAATTAATCTAATACAACTCCACAAGGTTGGGACCAATCCAAATTCATTATAAACCACTATCATCATTGATCTAACAAGGCCTTTACTCATGTCTTTAAATGGGGGGTGTTTGTTTAGGGGTGTGGGAGTTTT
>JAQWJV010000023.1 GCA_029248185.1 Flavobacteriaceae bacterium
TACTCGTTGAGGTTGAACCAGAATCTTGATTCAATCAATAAAAGAATGAATTCAGTAATCCCTTTCCAATATGTTGGGAATTCCCCAAATAAAAGATTGATTGGATTTGTTGATGAAGGAAAGGATATCTCTATCTATGATGGAATAGGAAAGAACCTGATGAAATTAGGTTCAGTAGATAAAAAAAGTTGGAGTATTAATTGGGGAACATATCAAACCTTACAACAAGAACATTCATCTTACATAACCTCATCAGTTAGAGAACTGAAAAATAGAAATTGGTTATAATGGAAAATCTATTTGAACAAAAATTGGAAGGTCTTGAAACCTATAAATGGATATCGGTAGATGATTGTTCCGAAGAGTTAGGAGTGAGTAGAAGAACCATCTTTCAGTACCTCCACGATAATAAGATTAAAGGTATCAAGTGGAAGAATAAGAGATTGATTGATTCAGTATCCGTTGTGGGGTTTCTACTGAATAAAAAGGTGATAGAGGTAACCAACTTAAAAAACAAAGAGATGGTTCGGGAAATCGAATTAAAACAATATAAAGAACTCTAAATTGAGATTGTGTTTTGATTAACATTACAACGAAGAGGGGGAATTTTTTTCATTTCAATTATGATATAAATTACTTAAACCCCCTTTGAGTTGTATATTTGAAATAGGTGGTTCTTTTTGGACCACACATTTTATCCCACCAGAAGATAAAATACGGTAAAAGTTATCCCACCACCCAATTTTCTATCCCACAAAATAGGATAAATTGTCCCACCTTGTGGGACATATTAACCAAAAAAACACACGTAATAAATTGATAATGATAAGCTTACAAAAATGGTTAAAGTACAGGTGGGACCACCAACAGAAACCGTAATGTTCTTATAGATAAGGCATTGCGGTTTTTTTTATTGTTTACTTGGTAACCTATTAGCAACAAATCATGCTGTTTCTCTAGGTTGTAAAATCTAAAATTTCCTTGGCACTCCTAACCCAAAAAAGGGGGTTTTCTATCGAAGTAGGGCAATGGAATTCCATTAGTGTTAGCTAAATGGCTGGCGCAACGAAAAATTAAATGATAAGCGACTTGAACAGTGAAGGTTTAGCATCTAGTGCTCCTGCTTTAGAAGCACTTGACATTAAAAAATTTAATTATATTCTCATCAAAAAGAGGTAGAGACGCTTGTCTTTTCTAAGCGTATTTTTCTTTGTATTGATCAATAATCTGTTGATTTAATTGACTCTTATCAACCTCTGCTTCATTAAGAATATCAATCGTACTTTTCTTAATGTTATTATGAGACCACAAGGCTAATTCAGTTATAACTGGAGTAAGTGAAAGTCCTTTTTCCGTTAGGCTGTAGAGAATAGTTTTCTTGTTATTGGGAAGCTTGCCTTTAGTAATAAAACCATTTTTTAACAAGGTTTTTAAACGAGCAGACAAAATATTTGGTGCGATTGACTCGTCACTCTCAGAAAAATCTTTAAATGTTTTTTTGTGTTCAAGTAACATTTGTTTGATAATAACAAGTGTCCATTTATCTCCAACAATATCTAATGCTGATGTTACAGGACAATTACACCTAAATAATTTTTCTAAAAATGACATAATTATTAATAATCCAAGTATTACTATCAAATTAATAGTAATTTTTTATTATTTTTACTATCAAAACAAAAGTAATAATAAATAATATATCTAATGAATAAAAAAGTATTATTAACAGGTATTTCGGGTTATATCGGGAATCACTGTGCCGTAGAATTATTGAAAAGTGGATATTCTGTTCGTGGTTCTGTAAGAAGTCTTTCTAAAACCGAAAAAGTCATTGAGCTCATTAAAAAAGAAGTTGATCCAAAAGATAATTTGGAGTTTTGTGAACTGGATCTTTTAAGCGATGAGGGTTGGGATGATGCAATGAGTGGATGTGATTTTGTATTGCATGTTGCTTCTCCGTTTATTAACATCGAGCCAAAAGATGAAAATGAATACATTAGACCAGCAGTGGATGGCACAATGAGAGCCTTAAAAGCAGCAAAAAAGCAGGGATTAAGCGTGTTGTCCTGACTTCCTCCATGGTCTCTATGTTAGAAGATGCTGACAAATCAATTGATATAAACTTCGAATCTTGGACCAATGTTAATGCAACAAATGTATCGGCTTATGCAAAAAGTAAAACGCTAGCGGAACAAGCTGCCTGGGACTTTATTGGTGCTCAAACGGACACGACCCCAATGGAACTTACTGTTGTGAATCCAGGCCCTGTATTTGGTCCCACGCTTTCGGGGGATTTATCAGGTGCCTCAATGGGTATGTTTGAGCAAATGATGTTAGGAAAAATGCCAAGGATTCCGCAAGCTTCAATTAATATGTCGGACGTTAGAGATATCGCCAAAATACATGTATTAGCGCTTGAAAATCTTAATGCGAATGGAAAAAGATTTATTGTTACCACCGAAAAACCGCATGCCTTTCAAGAAGTCGCAAAAATCCTTAAATCCAACGGTTATAATAAAGTAAGCACAAAGTTAGCTCCAAACTTTTTACTTAATTTTATGGGTAATTTTAATAGAGAAGCGCGAAGTATGAGATCTTTTATTGGCAAAACATACAATGGAGATGTTTCCTCTACGATGGAAACATTCAATTGGGAGCCAATTCGTTTAGAAAAAACGGTTTTAGACACTGCTAAATCCATTGAATCATATAGGATGTAAAGATTTTATAAAACCGCCACTACATTCTAGTGGCGGTTTTTCTTAAAGACCTTCTGTCCTTTTTAGTAAGTTCAAAAACCTGTTATTACAACTGTTTTACAGCGATTTAACGTATATATGAGGAAATTTATATCAAAAATTTGAAAAAGCCATTTTCCCTTTAGTTATCAATCACTATGGTTGTTTAGGAGAGGATTGGGCTAAAAAAATGAAAGCCTTTAAGTGTATTTGTTTTCCACAATCCCGTGCTACTAATTTTTAGAAATGAAATTAAGAGAACTTTTCAGCAAGATCATTGCTCTAAATGACAAGGAGTGGGATATGCTTCAAAAACTTTTAGTGGAACGTAGTTTTAAAAAAGGAGAATATTTAGTGTCAGAAGGAAAAGTTGAGAACTATATTAATTTAATTCTGGAGGGGTCATGTAGAGTGTATTTTATTAAAAACGGAATTGAATACAACTATGTAATTGCATTAGAAGACGATTGGATTTCTTCCTATAAATCATTTACTGATAACCTTCCTTCAGATGAATATATACAAGCGGTGACGGATATGAAAGTCTACAGTGTTCACAGGGATAGTATAAAAAATTTAGCTTCTCTTAATCTAAAATTTACTATACTTGAGCGCTATGTCGTAAATCAGATTATAAATGATAAAACGGAAAGGTTGCGTTCTTTCGTTATGGATACACCAGATGAAAGATATCTAAAACTTCTTAAGAGAAAACCAAACCTTGTCCAAACAATCCCTTTGAAATTTCTTGCTACCTACATTGGCATTACTGCGGAATCTTTAAGCAGATTAAGAAAAAGACTTTTTCAAAAATAAAAGGTTTATTTCTTACCCATAGTCAAGTTTAAAGATTTTGATTAAATCTACTTTTAAGAAATTAATTATAGTTACACTTTTTTTAAAAAAACAGCCTTCCTTTCATCACAATTTTAATTAATCATAAGCCCCTAAGAATTTTTTGAAATTTAAGTAATGGAAATAAGCGCAATACGTTTTTCTCACTGAGGAGTGTCATTAACAACTAAACAATTCAGATAAAATGAAAAAGTTCTTCTCTCTAATAATACTTTGTTTATTGTCGATAGCTTGTTCCAAAGAAGAGGTACAGAAATTCGCGATCACCCTTGATTCGTCTGATGGTGGGAGTTTAAACATTCCGAGCGATGTTAGCCATAACACCCTCCTTCAATCAAGAGATAGGAGGTTGGTATACCAGTAATGTGACTAATATGGAGGCTATGTTTTTAGGAGCTTCTCTTTTTAACAAAGACATAAGTAAATGGGATACTTCAAACGTAACCAATATGAAAGAAATGTTTGCATATGCTTCTTCATTTAATCAAGATATAGGAAGCTGGGACACTTCTTTGGTGGAGAATATGCAAGCTCTTTTTCAAGAAGCAACAATGTTCAATCAAGATATAGGAAGCTGGGATACTTCCATGGTAGAGAATATGCAAGCGATGTTTTCTGATGCGATTAACTTCAATCAAGATATAGGAAGTTGGGACACTAAAAGTGTTAATAATATGATAGACATGTTTTATGGTACAACGGTCTTCAATCAAGATTTAACAAGCTGGTGTGTAACGAATATTACATCGGAGCCGGCTGATTTCGCTTTTAATTCTGGCCTAACAGGAGATAATAAGCCGCTATGGGGAACTTGTGGATCCCCCATTTATTTAGACGATAATGGAGTTACCATAAAGGCCTATAGTAGTGCTGCTGTTGGAGTCACAGGAACCATAAATGGAATCGTATATACTGTAGTAGATGATTCAACAATTGCAGATGAAATGGCAAATGGTAATTTCAATTTATGTACCACAAAAGTAACCAATATGCAGGTGATACAAATGGGACATTTAATTTCTTTAATGATGCTAACTTTAATTCAGATATTAGTTTTTGGGATACCAGTCAAGTAAAAGATATGGAAGCAATGTTTAGTGGAGCGATTAAATTCAATCAAGATATAGGAAGTTGGAATACCTCAAGCGTGAAGGACATGTCAGGGATGTTTGGTGGTGCAACTGCATTCAATCAAGATATAGGACGCTGGGATACTTCCATGGCACAGAATATGCAAGCGATGTTTACTGATGCGATTAATTTCAATCAAGATTTGAAAAGCTGGTGTGTAAAAAGGATAGCCACAATACCGCAAGGATTTTCTTTGAATTCTGGGTTAAAAGAGTTGAATATTCCAAAATGGGGGACATGCCCTTAACAAAATATGAGAAAACTAGTTTTCTTTTTAGTACTGTTTATCGTATATGCCTGTTTGTCGAATGGAGTTGATTCACAAGACCCATTAATCGGATCCTGGACAGGTCAAAAAAACACTCCTTTTATATCTAATTTTTTTACGATGAAGATAAAAGCGGATGGTACTGGAGTAATCGATATTGAAAGTGAATCGATTCTTGAAAAAGGAGCGAAATCTGAATTTTGTATTCAAAGAATGATTTCTTTTAAAACGTGCATTCTAAGCTGGAGCAATCGCCCCCTTAATAATAAAAAAGTATCTCCAAAAATCAATCCTATATTTTTTCATGTGAAGGAGAGAAAGAACGTTTAATAGAGGCAGTATTTATTGATGAGCAGCATGAGTGTATGGAACTATATTTCCCTGATGTATATGGCTGGATAACATTTACGAATCAGGAATTGATACGTTTAATTAAATGATATGAAAACAAGATGATTTCCTTATAATTCTCTTTGGTTATTTTTTCGTCTATACCATGAAATTGTTTCATGCTTTCCGGTCCAATACGTATGGGATAAAAACGATAAACATCATCTGAAATATCATAAAAGTAGCGAGCATCTGTACCCCCTCCAACCAATCCAGGAACAACAACACAGTTGGGATATAGATCGCGGATCAACTGTTCTAAGGTTTTAAAACTATCAGAATCGATATTTGATACAGGAGAAGGATTCGTTAAAAAGCCAACAGCCTCAACCTTTACTTTTTCTGAGACAGTATTTATAATATGCTCTTTTACCTCGTCAATGGTTTCTCCAGGAAGAATTCTAAAATTGATTGTTGCTTCTGCAACGGTTGGGATGACATTATTTTTTATTCCCCCCTGAATGATCGTTGGGGCAGTAGTAGTATGCGCATTTAAAGCTTGAAGAATAGATTTTTTAAATAACCAAGGATTTGCAAAGGCTATTTTTTTGAGAAAAGGGAGTTCCGCACCCATGTATTCTATTTGATGATTAATGGGTTCAACGATTTTGTAGGGACGCTGATTTGCTTCAAGATCGACAATAGCCTGTGCTAAAATGCCAATGGTATTTTCTTTGGGTGGCGCTGAACTATGCCCTCCATTAGTTTCAACGACCAGCCTAAAAGAAGCAAAGCCTTTTTCGGAAATATTAACCATGGCAATTGGGCTTGATATTCCTGGAACTAAATCTTCAGCAAGAAACCCACCTTCATCTATCGTCATAGCAGCAGTCACCCCCTTTGATTTAAGATATTTGGCAATCGCAGCAGCACCATGGGATCCTCCAACTTCTTCATCATGACCAAAGGCCAGATAAAGGGTTCGTGTCGGTTCGTATGATTCTTCAAGTAATTTTTCTACAGCTTCTAAAAGCCCGATTAAAGTACTTTTATCGTCCAGTGTTCCCCGACCAATAATATGTTCGGATGATATTTTACCCTCAAAAGGCATTGCCTCCCAATCTGAAAGGGTGGGTTGATCTACGGGCACAACATCTTGATGGGACATTAAAATAACGGGTTTTTTTGAAGAATCTGATCCCTTCCAAGTGAACAGTAAGCTATATTCATTGATCTTTTCTAAAACAAGTCTAGAATGTACCAAAGGAAAAGTCTCAGATAGAAATCTATGAAAACCATGAAAAGCAGTAGAATCTGGAATAGATTCTTCACTGTAAGAAATTGTTGGGTACTGTATGGCCTCAGATAAGTTTTCAAAAATATCATCTGGAAACGTTATGGTTTCAAGGGGTGCTGAAGCCACTTGCTTTGAATTTAAAGTCAAGGTATTTCGAATCAAAATCCCTATTAATACAATGACAAGAATTCCAATTATTTTTAATGTTTTAAGCATTTGTTTTACTTTTTAACAGCTGATAGATTGTCTAATTTAAACAAAATAATATGATCCTATGAGTTAAAAAAAGGCATAAAATTGACCCCCCTCTTTTTTTGACAACAGGAGACCCTTTTTTTTCAGAAGTTTTTGTTTATTTCAATGGATACTACTGAAATCGATTGGCAACATTGTCCAAACCCAGGATTTCCTTGTTATCATTGGAGGGTTCATTAGGAGTAAATATTGGGGTCATTTTCGGAAATTTAATTTTAACCCTTTACTTTAGCGATATTATTAACCATAAATCAATTAAAATGAAAAAATTATTCTCATTAGTAGCGTTTTGTGCTACGATTTCTTTAACAGCCCAAACAATGGCTTTTACTGCTATTGAAGTAACCGAAGATTACCTTTTTTTAAGAGAGTAGTTATAGCATAAAAGGAGAACACTATTTGGAAATGTAGACCTATCCTTTTACTTTAGAGAATTATTAATCATAAATCAATTCAAATGAAAAAAGTAATTTTTTTAGTATCGTTTCTTGTATCCGTTTATACGTACTCACAAAATATTGTAATTACAAGCGAACAAAGGGTAATGCCCTCTAATTGGAGTGCATATTTAGATTTACACGACGACCACTATGGAACGGTTACATTCAAAGAAGGCAGTGGCGTAGTGGTTCAAAGAATACGAGTGTCTGAGGGGAAATATAATATGAGAAGAGTTAGCTACGGTAACATGAATGATTGGGGTGTTGCGAGTGAAAGGGAAGAGTACGAAGGGAGTTCTTTTTGGAGAGGCATGGGCGATCAAGTAGAGGAATGGGGTCCTAACTATGCTTCTAAAGGACTTTTTTATCAAGGAGGTGGAAATAAACAATACAAGTTTGCACAAGTTTATGAAGCAAAAATCGTCGATCCTCAAGCCTTCTTAAAGGCGTTTAAAACGTGGCTAGATGAAAATAAAAAAGTAATAAAAGACCGTTGGATTAATGTTTCTGAATTTACAATTGCAGGTCCCAATGGGGCGACTCACGCTGTAACAATCAATGCGGAAAGTTGGTTTGAATTAGAGCAAATGCGAGAAGCATTGTTAGGAAATGCAAAATCAGCACAGAAATTTTTCCAAAATAGAGGCGAAGTTATTGATACAAGAAACTTCCTGGTTCAAAGATTAAGACATTATAACAATAAGTATAATAAAGCGGGTACTACGAAAGAGTAACGATTTTATTTAAATTTAAAGCCCTCCTTTGTGGAGGGTTTTTTTTATCCAAAAAGGCAACTCAAATCAAAGAGATCTATTGTAAATAGGATCTATTTAGAACGATCCAGCTTTATGGGGTTAGCAATTCTTTCTCAATTAACGTTTAGTAAAAAAAAATCCCACCGAAGTGGGATTTTTTTGTTTTCAGTAAGCGTCTATTCCAATAGTTATTGTGCCTCGTGGTATGAAGTTACAATAATATCAGTAAGCGTCACTTCTGCATCTTGAGTTACAAGATACAATAGGTGAGAAGCATACGTATTTTCAGCGTCTTGTGCTGGAATTGTGACAGTGTAAGAGGTTACAGTAGCGCCAGAGACAGTAATGTCTTCTGTTGAAAAACTGGGCTCTGTATCTTGAGCACCATTTCCTTCCGCGTCAAAACCTAAACGCTCAAACTTGAAATTAAGGGTAACGTCAGTTCCTGCTGTAGCAGCATTAAAAGTGATCTTCCCACCGTTTGCGAAGGAAAGTGTTGAAGGTGAAAGCTCGGCAAAACCACCCCACGCTTCTGCAGTAGAAGGAAAATTAAAGGTAGAGTCTGCTACAGAAACACCCCCAAAGGATCCGCCATATTTATTCGTAAAGTTGTCTCCTGAATCAGCCGCTCCTCCATAGAAGAAGATATTATCAAAATATACGGTTCCTGTACCTTCAACCTTCAGTTGGAATACTTGACTAAGGTCAACAACATCAGAGAAATGAGACAAATCTATAATGGCTCTATTCCATTGTCCTTGATTGGTTAGATCTAATTCGTATGCTTTTTCATCAGCATTATCATCCTCGTCGTCTCCATCGGGGCTAATTAAGAAGAATTTGAGTGTTGAAGCATCTCCAGTAAAGTAGTCGATGTTTAATTTTGTTTTTGACGACACATCAATTGCGGTTTCAAAGGTAGTCCCTTGGTAATTCAAGTTTTCGTATTTAAGGGTTGTGTTTTCAGCAATTACCTCTTCAGTAACAACTGTACTTTGTCCCCAATTTGGATTCAAGTTAATTCCTTCAATTGCAGTGTAAGCATCACTAAAGATAGAGATCACCTCATCTGCTCCATATGTAGGCGCATCTGGCGCAGTTGTTGGAGCTGCAGCTGCAATAACAACAACTGGAGTAGCGAAACCAAAATTATCTATATAATAAGACACTTCACTAGTGTTAGAAACACCATATCCTAAGATCATAGTTATGGTATTATAAGCACCATCACGACCTTCTAGTTCGGGAATATTGAAAACTAAGGTTTCCCAACCTGTGCCTGTTGTTTCTGCAAATAAATCTCCAGTCGATTTTTTACCGTCAGAATCATTTGAGAGCTCATCTTCTAATTTTAAAAGAACTACATGTCCAGCTTCTGGGGAATAGAATTGAACTGAGATCGCCTCTTGTCCAGCAGGAAAAGTAATTTTTTCTTCAAGCATAAAATAAAAACCAGCCCATGATTCTATCCCTGCAGGCTCAGTGACTTTTAGGACACGGCTAGAGTTGTTTACACTATTAGAACCTGGATTTTCAGAGTAGGTTACACTCAAGTTTTGTTCATTTACACCTCCAAAACGGCCCCAGTTTCCCTCAGCACGATCACTAGCTTGTAAATTGTCTTCACTTAAACTTGGACCAGACTCTTCAAAAGTTATGGTTCCTTCGTTTATATTGGGGTCTACACCTTCTACGAAGTCTGCAGTTGTGTCTGAATCCGAGGATGTATCATCCGGAGGAGTTACGATTGAAATCGTAGAATTTTCTTCTACCTCATCTTTTCCACAGGAAGTGATCACTGCAAGAAAAGAGAAAGATAAGATTATTGAATATTTGAATTTCATTGTGGTTTGTGTTTAGTTAATTGTTTAGTATTAGTAATATCCTTCATTTTGTGAGTAACTGGAACCTAGTAAATCAAGAACACCTTGAGGAATGGGTAGATTTACCATATAAGGCTGATAAACGGACTTGGGATTTACATGATTTCTAGCATAGTATTCGTTGAGTAAATCTGAATTCATGTGATCAATTAAATAGTCATATAAAACACCTCTTCGTTTTAGACTATACCATCGCTGACCTTCAAAAGCAAGTTCTCTAGCTCTTTCTTCTAAAATAATTTCAACTGAGGGAGTAGAGATAGGATTGATACCTGCACGTTGACGAACCGCATTAAGATACTCTAATGCCTTGGAGGTATTTCCATTTTCGAGGTGTGCTTCTGCTCCTATCAAATAAGTCTCGGCCAAGCGGTATAACATGATGTTTTTAAAATGCATTCTATCAGTGGGGGCTACGGTGTCATCAAAAAACTTAATCACACCCGGACTCTGTCGTTTAAAGAACATAAAAAAGTCATCATCTGCGGCAACATTTTTATATAGGTCTAATGGGTCGCCGATCTTTTTTCCAGCAGGTAATGCCTGAGGATCGTTGTAGCGATATTCAAACACATAATAGTTTCCTATACGTTGATCATTAGCGTTTGCTTTTAAAAGATCCGTTGCGTAGGGGTTAAGGGTAATAAATCCAAAACCATTTCCACCGTTTTCAAGGGATTGGATTAAGCCAGGAACTGCAGCGTAATTGGCTACGGTCTGCCAATTCATTTGATGCCATGCACCACCACCAACGGCATTTTTCTTAAAATTTATAGCGTGTAAGGTTTCACTGTGCTGTAAATCTCCAGCAAAAACTTGATCCACATTTACTAGGGAATGAGGACTGTTGGTGAGAATATCGTCCACAATTTCTGCTGCTTTGGAATAATTTTTATCCCACATTTCAACTTTAGCTCTCACATGATCTACGGCAGCTTTTGTCCATCTACCAAATTCATCAGTTGTATAGGATAAGTTTTCACTGGCATAATTTAAATCTTCTCTTATCAGGCTAAAAATAGCGTCTTTAGGGGAGTAATTTTCTGGACGTTCAAAAGCTGTATCGGGAGTTGTTGGCTCAGTTTTGATGTATATATTTTTAAACAAGCGATAAAGGGTAAAATAAGCATGAGCTCTAAACATTTTAGCCTCGGCTATATTTTTAATCAGCAAGGGGTCTTGACTACCCTCGTCAAGTAGGGATTGACCTCCTGAAATGATATTGTTTGTAATATCAATGATTTTGTAGTTGTGGCCCCAAAAATAGCCGTAGGCAGATTCAGTACCATAATCCTCGTCTATACCACAGCCCCAAAAGCAATTACTAAATAGCGATATTTCACCATCAATCCCTGCAGAGATATCACTTTTAGCTTGAAGGATTAAGGGAATAGCACCATTAAACCAGTCGCGTTGATAAGGTTCTCGGTTTAATGCATAGAGTCCTACGACTGCATTTCCAATTCCTTGAGGACTTGAATAGAGAAACGCTACCGAGTTATTAGCAAGTAATTCGTCTTTTAAAAAGTCATCTTGGTAACATGAAGTAACCAGACCCATAAGAAGCAATAAAAATAAAGATTTAATTTTTTTCATGACGTTCTTTTTAAAAAGTTAGTTTAATTCCTAAGGTCATATTTAATGTTTCCGGGAACACCCCTGCTCTTAAATCCTGTTCAGGGGAATAGGATAAGAAATCTGTAAAGGTTAACAAATTAGTTCCAGTAAAGTATATTCGTCCTGAATTGGTTCGGAATAACTGATTTAATTCATCACCAAAGTTATATCCGACAGTTACAGTTCTTAAACGCTGGTAGGAAGCGTCCTGTGCGGCAAAAGAATTTAAATATTTTAACCAAGCAGCATTTGCATTAGCCATAGGCCACTGTGTTGAGGGTGCCTCTGGAGTGTAATAAGGAACAACAGGACCGTTAATGGAGGCTTTCCAATACTCTCCATTGGCAAGGATAGAATTCACTCGGGTAACTCCTTGTACAAAATACCAATCCATAAAAAGGTCAAAATTCTTGACCCGTAAAGTAGCATTTATAGAACCATACCAATCGGGATCAGCATTGATAAAGATGTTGTCATTGATATCTAAAATTCCATCTTGGTTTTGATCAATTACTCGGATATGTCCGGGCTTAGCGCCTACTCGTGGTGTTATTGGACTTCCTTCCAGAAAATCAGCTTCTTGGTAAATACCTCCAAATTCTGGCATCCAAAGACTATTGATGGATTGCCCTATGGAAAGCCTTCTGCCGGATGTATCTGTCACATCAGTAAAATAGGTTTCGCCTGTTTGTGGATTTATTTGAGTTTCTCCAGTTAGTGCAATAATTTCATTGTTATTTTTTGACCAAATGAATCCGAGGTCAAAACTTACATCATTGGTTCGGATTAAAGAGTTGTTTAAAGTTACTTCTAGCCCCGTATTCTGTAATTCTCCAACATTAAAGCGGGTGACATTATATCCTGATGAAGAAGCAAGTTTACGGTCCAAAAGAAGGTCTTTAGTATTGGACTTGTAATATTCAACAGTACCACGGATTCGATTGGAGAACAAGCCAAAATCGACTCCCGCATTCAAAGTCGTTGTGGTTTCCCATTGTAAATTAGGATTTCTCAAACGAGAAGAAGCGGAAGAACCACTGACCGTTTGGTCACCAAAAGTATAGGGGTTGTAGTTGGCAACACCTAAAGACTCTAAAGGATTAATTCCTTGATTTCCTGTAGATCCATAACTAACTCTAACCTTCAATTGATCAATACGATCAATATTTAGGTCTTGATCCACCTTGTATGCAGCAGAAAGTGCTGGAAAAAATCCCCATTTATTATTGTCCGAAAAAACGGAGGCACCATCCGCTCGAGTTGTCATTTCGAGAAGATATTTGTCTTGAAAAGAATAACGTACCCTACCCATGAAAGACAATACCCTTCTTCTCCAAACATCTCTGCTATTATTGAGTAAGGTTGATGCGAGACCGTTATACCCCAAAGCATCATTGACAAAATCTGATTTGTCTAATTGATTGTATTTAAAGTTTTGTTCATCGTAAGAGTGAACCCCAGTGAAATCTAGGTTGTGTTGATTATTGTTTAGGATTTCGTAGTTCACAATATGTTCAACTAATAATTGTTTGTATTGGGTGTCTATTAGTATACCGATCCCATTATTGCCTTCATCTCCAGCAGAATGAAGAGAAGACCTATACGTTCCCTGATCTGTATTTCTGTTTCTGTAAAAGGTTTTGAGGGAGTAGGTTAGCTGTGGTAAAATAGCATAGTTAAATCTTAGACTGATGTCGGTTAGGTTTGTTTCTGTTTCGTCTGTAGATTCTCTTTGGTCCCAAAGAGGATTAATGGCTGTAGCGTTTTCTGAACCAAAATAATATTTGACCAAATTGCCTTCATCATCGAAAGGCTTTGCAATCGGGCTAATATTGGCAAGAAAAAGACCTCCTGTTTCTCTACTTTGATTTGCATTTTGAATGTTAATTATTCCATCCAGACTAAATTTTTCAGTGATTTGGTGGCTGTAATTTAATTTAAATTGAAGTCGATCAAAGCCAGAATTTGGAATGATTCCATCTTGGGTAAAATAATTCAAGCTGGAGTAAACACTAGAGTTTGAAGTACCTGAGGAATAGCTTAAAGAGTGACTACTAAGTAAAGCATCATTTAGCGCTAAGTCTTCCCAGTCCACAATGTTATCATTGTAAATTAAGTCCAATTCGTATTCATTCCAAACAAATTTCAAAGGGGGATTGTCTACACCCAAACGCGCTCTCCAGGCATCAGTTTTAAAATCAAAATATTCTTGTCCGTTGTACAGATCAAAATTTCTTGTCAAGGTTTGTGTTGTCACATAACCAGAATAATTGAAAGAGGTATAGCCTTCTCTCGCTTTTTTGGTGGTAACTAAAATGACCCCGTTTGATGCTCTTGCTCCATAAATTGAGGTTGAAGCAGCATCTTTAAGAATTTCGATATTAGAGATATCTTCTGGAGCAATGTCGTTTAAACTGTCATAGGGTAAACCATCAACAATAATCAAAGGGTTATTACCTCCTGCTACAGAGACATTCCCACGAATCACAATATTGGAATTTCCTCCAGGCCGAGCATCTCCGAGGTTGACTTGAACTCCTGCAGCTCTCCCTCTAAGGAGTTCTGAAACATTTGTAGTTGGATTTTGGGTTGCTTTGTCAACATTAACGGTAACCACAGATCCAACAATATTACTTCTTTTTTGAGAGCCGTATCCAACGACAACAATTTCGTCTAATTCATTGTTGGAGCTAAGTCCGATATTGAAAGTGTCTGCTTCATTGATCAAGCGTAATTCGGTTTTATATCCAGTGTAACTAAAGGCGAGAGATGCCCCTACGCTGACTGCTAGGCTATAATTTCCATCAAAATCAGAGGTTGTACCTACATTAGTTCCCTCAACAAAAATAGTAGCTCCTGGTAGGGGTTCATTAGTTTCTACATCGAAAACAGTCCCAGTAATTTTGAGGTCTTGTCCGAAAAGGATAAATTGTGAGAACAAGAATATATAAGTGAGTTTGATTCTAAACTTCATTATGTTTATGGAAATAAGATAATTTATGAGCTGGCTGACAAGTATACATATTTTTTTTAATCTAATTTATAAACGTTAGGGCATTTAACACTTTTAAAATATAAGCAACTGTAAATCATCAACTTAAATAAATTAAACAAAAAGGCAATAACATAGCGAACCTATGTTTTTGCAGGGCCTTTGGTTCGAGCTCAATAAGGCAACGAGCTCAATCCCTTTCCTGCATAATTCTAACAGCGAAGAATAGGTATTCTTTGTTTCTGTGGGAAAAGCGGAGACAACAACAAGCAGCTTGCCCATATGCCAATTTACTTTATTAATGGTTTGCAATTATCAGAGTTTTAAGCAAGTAAAAGGGGAGATCAACAGTTAACGATCAGTTCTTTTGTCAGGGTGAGGTTGTGGAAGTCGTTAAACAAGCTTTATGGGTAATGACATAGACAATAAACGTATTTTAAAAGATCTATTTCGCATGAATCCAAACAGAGTGAAGGCTTATAAACAAGGGCTTTTCTATTTGAACTAAGGGTTGGGATTTGATAAATAATATTTTCTATATCTTAGAGCTATTATTAACCATAAACCAATTAAAATGAAAAATTATTTTTTAGCATTATTAGTTTTCAGTACAATTTCATTAGAAGCGCAGTATTGTGTGTTTTTTGATTTTAAAGCTGAAAATCCAGAAATGGTTGTGTCAACCATAACCGCTGCAATGAATACTGAGTGGGCAAAAAATCTCCAAGGGACAAAGTCCTTATTTGCTTATCTTCCAAATGGATCTACTGAATCTACTCATTCCATTCAATTCTGTTTTCCAACAGAGGAAGCCTTTGAAAATGCGTTTATGTCTTATGGTCAATCCATGGATGCAAGATTATTATTAGATGAAAGATTACCTGAATATTCGATTGAAGTATCACAATCAGTTAACACTCCAATTTGGTATAATGGACAAGATTGGGCAAATGACAATGTTTTTATGCTTTATCAAATGGAGGTAACCAATCCTTCTTTATATCTTAAAGAATTCAAAAAGTTTTCGCAAAAGATGGCAAAAAAGTTAGGGTATGAAAAAAATTCCTACGGTCTAGCGTTTCCTATCGTTGGGAAAAATGCAGACTTTTCTCATTTCGCATGGATCGGTTCTCCCGATATAAAAACAGCACTTTCTAACGCAAAGAAAATGTTAAATGACCCCTTATTTGCTGAATTTTCAGCTAAAGTTTCAGGCATTAGGAAAGTAGTGAATACGGTAATGTCAGTCCGAGTTATGGACTTTTAATTAACAGACTTAAACGAAGGAACCCCTCCCAAGTAGAGGGGTTTTTTTTACCAATAGGGAACCCTCTAATCCTTTGTGAACCAAAGCGGAATTCTTTTAAGGGTGTTTGGGGCTTAAGAGCTCATTCCAAAGGATCTTCGTTTTCCTATTTTCATTAGAGGAATTTAAATTTTACCCTTTAAACATCTCGAGAAGAACGGGAAATTATCGGTGACGACATAATAATAAATCCCATCAGGGAATTCTGGAGTTACACCAAAACGACCATTACATTGGTCCAAATCTCCAAGGCCTTCAACATATTCATAATCTTGGGTAAAAGCACCCATCGGAATGGGAATATTTGGGTTTGAAGTTTCTTGACCAGGACCTCCAATAAGAGTAGTCAACAGATTAGGGCGGTTCGCATCTGGCTCCGCTTTTAATCGATAGCTTGGTTGTAATGATTTTGTAGAACTGCTAGCGTTATTTGCATCGGAAAACCCATATCTTGCATATACAGGAAACCCGTCAGCAGCCCATCCTACCAATGTCATTCCTTGGCGATCTCCTAAGAAGGCAATAAGTAATTCGGGCATTCCATGATAGTGATATTCTCCCGTGGGTTGAACATGAGCGTGATTCATGTCCTCTCCAAAATTAAAAGTATCATGGCCTAAGGCTTCTATATTCCAATTTCCTTGCCCTTGAGCTAAACTACATTCTCCGGCATCATTACATCTTCCCGCTGTGGCAGGGTCAAACTTGACACTATTTAACGCATAAGCAATTGCTATGGCAGGACCAACGACTTCTAAACCACTTTCACTAATGAGGGTTGGGCATAAGGTGAATCTTTTGCTCACACTTTGTTCACGTATTGCATTGGGATTATCAGGATTTGGGAACGTTCCTACTTCATGATTCGGAATGCTATTCCCATTTAAAATTCGGCTAAAATCATCTGAAGACCAGGAATACTTGCTTAAAGCTTTCACAGACTCATCCTCATTATAAACGGCTTCATTTATGTCAACTAATATTCCAGCAGTGGAATAGTCTCCTGAACATATCCTGTTGTTTTGATTCATGACATCTTCATCTGGATTGCATGAAAAGGATAAAAAGGATATGACAAAAGCATAAAAAATCTTTTTCATAAAAAAATTAATGTTGCAGAACGAATATAAAAAAAAGTCTTAGGATTATCTAGATCAAAGACATTGGCTGGCGTTCAGGAAATGTTTTCGAATTAAATGGACTGATTGCAATTGATATGTAATCTAATCTATTTATATTCGGCGAATTATTTACCATAAACCAATTAAAAATGTACAAAATAACGTCAACTTATTTTGCGAGGTTATTTTCTAGACCTTCGCAAAACTATAAACCCATTGATGGAATTCGAGCCATTGCTGTTCTTTGGGTAATTATTTTTCATGCCTGGTTATTTCAGTATAACGACTTTACTCTGGTTGGAGAAAAAGTATTAGAGAACCCTTTTTTGATTTGGATTTCCAAAGGAGATTTAGGTGTTGACCTCTTTTTTGTTATTAGCGGTTTTTTGATTGGAACCATACTTTTTAAAGAATTTAAAAGAACAAATCAACTTAGCTTTAAAAAGTTTTATGTGAGACGGATATTACGTTTGCTTCCGGTGTATGTTTTTTCAATGCTTATTGGAATCTATTTCATTGAAGGGGATACCTGGAAATCTGCATGGAGTAATCTATTATATATAAATAATTACGTCAGAGGATCGTATATGGGCTGGACATGGTCCCTAGCAATCGAAGAACAATTTTATATTGTTATCCCTTTTTTAATTGCTTTTATCTTTCCTTTTTTTAAGAGAAAAACAATTCTATTTGGCATATTAACGTTTATTACGATTGCACTAACCTATCATTATTCTGTTAATATTCATGATTTTCAGGTTCCATTTAAATCCTCTTTTTTGGATGAAGATTGGGAGCATTGGTTTTGGGAATATTATATGCTTACTCATTTGAGATACGGTGGATTACTTTGTGGGGTTATTGGAGCGTATATTCAGGTATACTATCCTGAAGAAATAAAGGCGTTTTTTAATCAACATCAAAACCTAGCAAATATTCTTTTTTGCGTAAGTTTTGTTGTTTTTATAGTTATTTCGTTTGTTTCATTGGGACAATGGACAAACCTTAAAACATCAATCTTTGATGGACTTCCCAATAGTATTCCAAGGACCTATGAAATTCTTCACAGGGAAATATTTTCTTATGCAGTGCTATTCATTATTTTTTGCTGCTTGTATTTAGACACAAAAATAGTAAAGCCCATCAATAGCTTTTTATCCATGAAATTATTTTATCCAATTTCACAAATTTCTTATTCCGCCTATCTTTTTCATGAGATGTTTATGTTTTGGTTTTTCCCACAATTCAATGAATTTGCAATTGGGAGATTGTCGGAGACACAAATTTATTTAGGGAATAGTCTGATATCACTATTAGTAATTTTATTAGCATCTACATTAATGTACATGTTTATTGAGCAGCCTTTTCAAGACATAAAACAAAGAATAAAGTTTGTGGAGAAACAACAAAAGAGCGCTTAGTTCCTTAAAATAATCACAGCTCTAGAGTATAACATTGAAGCCCCTAAAAATATTTAAAGGGATCTTCCATGCACATTATAGGGTCAAAGTCAATCCATGACTAAACCCAACAACCTAAATAGGCTACACTGTTGTAATCAAAAAAGATATTTAGGCTGTTATTTAATTTCTTTTAGTGCATTTGCAATTAATGTATTTAAATGGTCTTTGTGCGCAATACTTGCAATGTCTCCTTTGGGATTTTTGGTGAGTTTTGCAATTTTATTCAAGTTATAGAGCGCTAAAGATTTTGCAGGAATTTTAAATCTTGAATTTGATTTTCCAGCAACCATTTCAATTAAGCGTTCAACATAAACGGCTTGTAAATTTTGACGAAAAGTATTGACATTTCCCTTGATGTCTTCTTTAAAAATGGCATCATTTAAATCCGTTATAAACACATCTAATCGATATTGATTTCCATACAACTCGGAATCCATAATGCGTTGCAAGGTGTTGGGATGCATTAAGTGTGATAAAACACGTGTCTGATACCCTAAAATGCGATCGTGAATTTTGGGATCTTCAGGGCCACTGAAAAAATCAAAACCACGGCGCCGTTTTGCTAAAGAGTTATAGATATTACTAGAAGCTGAAAAGGCATTGGGAGCAAAAACATATTTTTCGATAGCATTTAGCGCTCTTTTTTGATCTCTAAGATTTACGGGAGTGTAGGGTACATTTCCTCCTTCTTGTCCTATCATAGAACGATCCACATAAACCCCCCCTATAAATCTTGAAAGGACATCTCCAGCACGAGCAGCTTGACCATTTAGGGTGTAATATGCCCGTCTTAAATCTTCGTAAGTCTCTCCTTTTTTAGTCATTTTTACTTTGATGTCTTTCATGGCTGCATTGACTAAATTAAAGCGGTTTATGGAATAGGCAATTTGATCCCCAGACAGATCCCCTGTCATGACTCTTGGGTCGATTCCTTTTCCGGGGGAGCGCATATCATCAGCGTCATTCCCAAAAATAAGCTGGGGTTCCGTAGAACGCAGTAGAAGTTGTTTTTTTTCCTCCTCATTTTTAAAAGGAGTATAACCAAATTGTATAGCCCATATATCATAAGGACCTACTGCCATATCAAAATATTGTCCTTGTTTTTCTTTATCTAAAGTGAGGTTAATTCCTGCATAATCCATTACGGATCCTGTAAGCGCTTTTCCTTCAATAAAAGCTGCATCCGCCAATTGATCTGGAGTATAAATAACACTGGCTTTCATATTGTGATTTAGACCCAAAGTATGACCTACTTCGTGCATGATGAGTGATTTCATCCCTTCTTCAATAATCTGTTTTAAATCAGAGGAAGAAGCTCCCGACATTTGAGCTAAGGTTTTTCCAAAGAGGATGTTTTCATGCATTAGATGTCCCATAGAACAAATGAGTTCAGCGTCTTTTGATTCCAAATCATCTTGATTTTCTAGCGCCATATTTGCAGCGGCTGAAGTAAATAATTTATCATAAAAAACACGATTGGTAAAATGAACAAACTCCAACATGATATCGGCTCCGATGATTTCGCCTGTACGCGGATTGGTCATACTGG
>JAQWJV010000033.1 GCA_029248185.1 Flavobacteriaceae bacterium
ATGGTGACACACGACCGCTATTTTTTAGAGCGGGTGTGTAATGAAATCATCGAATTTGACGAAGGAGATCTCTTCACCTACAAGGGGAGCTATTCTTATTATTTAGAAAAAAGAGCCATCCGTATTGCCCACGAGGAAACCGTTGCGCACAAGACCAAAAGACATTTTGTGAAAGAATTGGAGTGGATGCGACGTCAACCCAAAGCCAGAACAACAAAATCCAAATCTCGTATTGATGATTTCAAAGTGATTAAAGAGAAAACTCAGCAACGCAGAAATGACCATGAAGTACAACTGGAAATCAATATGGAGCGATTGGGATCAAAAATGATTGAAATGCATAGGGTATCCAAAGCCTTTAAAAATACTGTTATTCTTGATCAGTTTGATTACAACTTTCAGCGAAATGACCGTATTGGTATTATTGGAAAAAATGGAACAGGGAAGTCGACTCTTCTTAATTTACTTACCGATACCATACAACCCGATGCGGGTAAAATTATACGTGGCGAAACCTTAAAATTTGGATATTATACGCAAGGAGGAATTAAAATTAAAGAGGGTCAAAAAGTAATTGAGGTGATTCAAGAGTTTGGTGAATTCATTCCTCTCAAAAAGGGAAAGAAAATATCAGCTCAACAGCTGCTAGAACGTTTTTTGTTTGATCGAAAAAAGCAGTATGATTTTGTAGAAAAACTCAGTGGAGGAGAACGTAAACGCCTTTACTTATGTACTATTTTAATTCAAAACCCCAATTTTCTTATCCTCGATGAACCGACCAACGACCTAGACATAATTACACTCAATGTTTTGGAGAGTTTTTTATTGGATTTCCCAGGCTGTTTATTGGTGGTTTCTCACGATCGCTATTTTATGGATAAAATTGTAGACCATCTTTTTGTATTGAAGGGGCAAGGTATAATTGAAGATTTCCCAGGAAATTATTCCGATTATCGTGCTTATGAAGGTGAAAGCCAAATCGAAAATAAAGACGCAGAGAAAAAGATTAAAAAGGATTGGAAAAAGGATACAGGTTCACAAAAAACACTTTCCTATCAACATCAACAAGCGTTTAAGAAATTAGAGAAAACAATTAAAAAGCTCGAAGCTGAAAAAGAAATCCTTCAAGACCGCTTTGTTAACGAGACATTAAATGCCGCAGAAATCAAAGATCTTTCTATTGCTCTAAGTGAATTGGAAGTAGATTTGGAAATGAAGTCAAATCAATGGTTGGAGTGGTCGCTATTGATGGAAGAATAGCGCGTATATATCCTCTGATGGTTAATAAAAAAAGCTAATCCAATCCATCCAAGTCACTTGTTTTTAGTAGTTTTAATTTAACTAAACAAACCGTGTTATGAAGAGAATAATCTATTCAATAATCGCTTTAATTTACTTTACAAATGGAATTAACGCCCAAAATAGATCCAGTAAAAATAAGGAAGTAGCGGAACACTCCGTACTTGATAAATCTCAGCCTTTTGAAGGTTTTTTCACCTTTAATTATCAGCCAGAAACGGATGCGATCTACCTGAGCGTTAAAGAGTTGGAACAACACTTTTTATATGTCAATAGCTTAAGCCAAGGAATAGGAAGTAACGATATCGGTTTGGATCGTGGACAATTGGGGAATGAACGAGTCGTTTACTTTAGAAAAGCAGGAAGTAAATTATTACTCATTCAACCCAATTTGCGTTATCGTTCAACTTCAGAAAATCCTTTGGAGCAGAGATCAATTAAAGAGGCATTTGCAAAGTCTGTTTTGTTTGGTTTTCCCATAGAAGAAACAAAAGACGGGAGCTATATCATCAATTTGACTCCATTTTTAATGCAAGATGCGCATGGAGTTTCTAAGCGATTAAAGCAAATGAAACAGGGGAGTTTTAGTGTTGACAAAAGCCGCTCAGCCATAAATTTTGAGCGAACTAAAGCTTTTCGTTTGAATGTAGAGTTTGATATACTATTGACCTTTAACGGGGAGGCTCAGGGGAATTTATTGCGATCTGTTACCCCAACTCCAGATGCAGTAACCGTGCATCAGCATCATTCATTTGTAGCACTTCCTGACACAAATTATACCCCACGTGATTTTGATCCAAGATCTGGAGTTAATGCCATGCGTTTTTATGATTACTCAACCCCGGTGAGTAGTGCAACTAAAAAACAATATATCTACCGTCATCGATTGCATAAGAAAGATCCCTCGGCAGCTATAAGTGAAGCTGTAGAACCGATTGTATATTATTTGGATAACGGTACACCAGAGCCAGTTCGATCTGCACTCATGGAGGGAGGAAGTTGGTGGAATCAGGCCTTTGAAAGTATTGGGTATGAAAATGCTTTTCAAATTAAAATTCTACCTGATGATGCAGATCCGCTAGATGTTCGTTACAATGTGATTCAATGGGTTCACCGTTCTACTCGGGGGTGGAGTTATGGCGCTAGCGTATCCGATCCTAGGACAGGAGAAATTATTAAAGGACATGTTAGTTTAGGAAGTCTCAGGATTCGTCAAGACTTTATGATTGCTCTGGGATTAACAGAAGCTCCTTTTGACCCCAATAATAATAAAGAGCAGGCAGCTCTTGATTTGGCTTTGGCACGAATCAGACAATTGTCAGCACATGAAATAGGACATACCCTTGGTTTTGCGCATAATTTTGCTGCAAGTGCCAATGCACGTACCTCTGTTATGGATTATCCCCATCCAAACCTTTCTATTGAAGAGGGTAAAATTAAATTGGATAAAGCCTATGAAGTGGGTATCGGTTCTTGGGACAAAGTGAGTGTTGGTTATGCCTATACTGATTTTCCTGAAGGAATAGATGAAAAGGCAGCTTTGAATTCAATGCTTGAAAAAAGCGTAGCAGAAGGACATCGTTTCATTAGTGATCGAGATGCACGCCCCTTGGGAGGAGCCCATCCTAAGGCACATCTTTGGGATAATGGAACCCTTGCCACTTCAGAATTAGCCAAATTAATGCAAATTCGAGCAAAAGCACTCGAGCATCTCAATTTAAATCACTTGCGTCCTGGCGAGCCCTACAGTGCCTTGGAGGATCGATTCGTACCCATGTATCTTTTGCATCGGTACCAAGTAGAGGCTGTCGTGAAACTAATTGGAGGTGTAGATTATGATTATGCTGTAAAAGGATCTCAAAATTATGCAGCAACAACAGTTGATGCTACCACACAGCGAAATGCTTTACTTGCTTTTTTAGGAGCCTTGAGTCCTGAAGCTATAAAAATACCAGAGCATCTCTACACACTATTACACCCACGTTCTTTTTCCAACCCCAGAGGACGGGAAAACTTTTTGTCTCAAACGGGTGTAAGTTTTGATTATTTGGGAATCGCAAGTAGTTTAAGTGATGCGCTCGTAGGCATGTTATTGCATCCAGAGCGTGCAAACAGATTAGTTATGCAATACGGCTTTGATTCAAATCAGCTTTCTTTAAAGGAAACGATTACTACTTTAATTAAAAATCACTTTAAAGTTGCTCCAAGAGATATGCACGAGCGACAATTAAATGAAATCGTAAAAGGAAACATTATGAGTCACTTAATGTCTTTAGGTCAGGACAATTTGTCTAGTAGTATCACAAGGGCAGTCGTTTATGAGGAGTTGGTTAAACTGGATCAATGGTTAGCAGGTCAAAATGAGGCTGATTTTAGTCAATATTATCGTGCAGAAATTCAAAAATATTTTGATCATCCTAATGATTTTAAGCCTGCTTCGTCAGAACGATTACCTGATGGATCACCCATAGGATCTTTTTCTTGCGACCATTAAGATTAACTCAATGAATGTAAATTTAATAAGTGATACCGTGACCAAGCCTTCCAAAGGAATGCTGGAAGCAATGTTTGCAGCGCAAGTCGGAGACGATGTATTTAAAGAGGATCCTGCAGTAAATGCTCTAGAAGATGAAATAGCCACCCTTTTCGGAATGGAATCGGCTTTATTTTTCCCCTCAGGTACAATGGCAAACCAAACGGCAATTAAAATTCATACACAACCTGGAGAACAGCTCATTTGCGATCATTACGCACATGTGTATAATTATGAAGGGGGAGGAGTGAGTTTTAATTCTGGAGTATCCTGCCGCCTGATTGAAGGAGATCGAGGGAGAATTACTGCATCTCAGATTGCCGCATGTATCAATCCTCCTGATTTTTATCACAGTCCAAAGACAACCCTAGTTTGCTTGGAAAACACCACCAATAAAGGAGGAGGAGCTTTTTACGATTTTAATGAAATTCTTAGTATTCGTGAACTCTGTGACACTCATCAATTATCGCTTCATTTGGATGGTGCTCGGTTGTGGAATGCTTTAGAGGAAACCCATGAAAATCCTGAAGATTATGGTAAAGTTTTCGATACGCTCTCCTTGTGTTTGAGTAAGGGCTTGGGATGCCCTGTAGGTTCATTACTTCTAGGCTCAAAAGAGCATATAAACAATGCCATACGAATCCGTAAGGTTTTTGGTGGGGGAATGCGACAAGCAGGATACCTTGCTGCTGCAGGGTCTTATGCCCTCAAACACCATAGAAAAGAGTTGAATGAAGATCATCGTAAAGCAAAAGAAATTGAAGCGGTGCTTTTAACTTGTGACTATGTTGACAAAGTGGAGCCTGTCTCCACTAATATTATAATTTTTTCTTTAAATTCGCCGAATTCAGAAATGGATTTTATTTCCAAAATGAAACAAAAGGGGATCGATTTAATCGCTCTTGGAAAAGGAAAGCTTCGAATTGTGACCCATCGCGATTACACTCAAAAACAGCACGATTATGTGTTGACAACTTTAACAAAAATGAATTGATATGCGTAACCTAATTTTAATTTCAAGTTTGATTTTTGTAACCCTGTTTGCATCCTGTAAAAATAAAATAAAAATGAACTTTGACACGACCACCCAAGCACCCAAGGCGGAGCGCATTCCATATCAATTAAAAGAACACAATGACATCCGTGTGGATGATTATTATTGGCTAAAAGAACGGGAGAACCCAGAGGTCATTGACTATTTAGAGCGCGAAAACGACTATTTTAAAAAGATGACTTCCGATTCAGAATCTTTTAGAGAGGATCTTTTTGAGGAATTAAAAAGTAGAATAAAAGAAGATGATGAATCTGTGCCCTATTTTTTTAACGGCTATTGGTATAGTACACGATTTCAAAAAGGGCAACAGTATCCAGTATATACACGAAAAAAAGATTCTTTAAGTGCTACTGAAGAAATTTTATTTGACTGCAATAAAATGGCAGAGGGATTGGATTATTTTCGTTTAGTTGGTATGAATGTAAGTCCAGACAATACTAAAGTTGTCTACGGAGTAGATACTGAATCTAGAAGGAAGTATACCCTTTATGTTAAGGACCTTCTAACCGAGGAGGTATTGCCTACAAAAATTGAGAATACCACTGGAGGAAGTGCATGGGCGTTAGATAATGAACATTTTTTTTATGTTTATAAAAATCCTGAAACTCTCCGATCTGAGCAAATATTTAGGCACAATATAAAGAGTCCAACAAAAGATGATACCTTGATTTACCATGAGAAGGATGAGACCTTTTCAGTCTATGTAAGAGAGTCAAAATCAATGGAATATATTTTTATATCTTCCTACAGTACTTTGACAACAGAGCATCAATTCATTGAGGCTGATCAACCTTTATCCGCTTTTAAAACCATTCAGCCAAGGCTCAAAGGATTGGAATATAGTGTCGGACAATTTGAAGATCACTTTTATATACTAACCAATCAAGATGATTCAAAAAACTATAAAATCGTAAAAACTCCCATCGATACACCTTCTATGGAGTATTGGGAAACAATCCTGGAACATAGGGAGGAAGTTTTAATAGAGGATTTTGAAATTTTTAAAGAATATTGGGTAATAACAGAACGAAAACAAGGGCTAACCAAAATCCGAATTCAACGTTGGGATCAAAAAGAAGATTATTTTTTACCCATAGAGGGGGAGACTTACAGTCTTTATGTTGGTTTTAATCCAAGTTTCGACACGACTACTTTGCGTTATGGATTTACTTCATTGACTACTCCAAGTAGCGTTTTAGCGTTTGATATGGCAGATCAATCCAAAACATTATTGAAGCAACAAGAAGTTATGGATGCAAATTTTGATTCCAATAATTATGTTGAAAAGCGAGTTTGGGCAACAGCAAGAGATGGTGTGAAAGTTCCGATTTCACTAGTGCATCACAAGGATACCCAGCTTGATGCGGAAACACCGTTTCTTTTGTATGCTTATGGTTCCTATGGTTCAACCATAGATCCTAGGTTTTCGAGTACGCGTTTAAGCTTGTTGGATAGAGGTTTTGTTTTTGGTATTGCACACATACGGGGGAGTGAATATTTGGGGCGACAGTGGTATGAAGACGGGAAATTACTGAAAAAGAAAAATACCTTTAACGATTTTATTGACTGCTCTAAATTTCTAATTGAAAACAACTATACCAGTGCTTCTCATCTCCATGCTCTAGGAGGATCTGCAGGTGGCTTACTCATGGGAGTCATTGTTAATGATGCTCCGGAATTATATCGAAGTGTTATAGCAGCGGTTCCTTTTGTAGATGTAGTCACAACCATGCTGGATTCTAGTATTCCATTAACCACAGGTGAGTATGACGAATGGGGAAATCCAAATGACAAGCAGTTTTATGACTATATGAAATCCTATTCTCCCTATGACAATGTTAAGGTTCAATCGTATCCAAACATGCTAATTACGGCAGGATATCATGATTCACAAGTTCAATACTGGGAACCTGCTAAATGGGCAGCAAAACTCCGTGCCTTGAAAACAGACACTAATGTTTTATTTTTAAATACCAACATGGAAGCCGGACATAGTGGTGCTTCCGGTCGTTTTGACGCTTTGAAAGAAACAGCAAAGGAGTTTGCATTTATGTTGCAGTTAGAAGGTAAAGCGGAGTAAAATATTTTGATTAAATTTGCTTAAATTTTGTTTTTAAATACAGAGTATGAATGACCGTGAGAATACCTATGAAAATATTCTTGAACTAATAGGTAATACCCCTCTAATAAAACTAAATAATGTAGTTAAGGATTATCAGGGTGAATTTTATGCGAAGTTTGAAGCCTTTAATCCAGGTCATTCCAATAAGGACAGAATTGCAATCCATATTATAGAAGAAGCTGAGCGAAAAGGAATATTAAAACCAGGTGCCACCATTATAGAAACAACATCAGGAAATACTGGGTTTAGTCTAGCAATGGTTTCAATGATCAAAGGGTATCAGTGTATTTTGGCAGTGAGTTCAAAGTCATCAAAAGATAAAATCAACATGTTGAGTTCTATGGGAGCTCAGGTACATGTTTGTCCTGCCAATGTTGCAGCCGATGACCCTCGTTCTTACTACCAAGTTGCAAAACAATTGCACAGTGAAATCAAAGAATCTGTTTATATCAATCAATATTTCAATGAGTTAAACGTTGAGGCACATTACAAATCTACAGGTCCTGAAATTTGGGAACAAACCGAAGGTAAAATAACGCACTTGGTCGCTAGTAGTGGAACCGGAGGTACCATTTCAGGTTGTGCAAAATATTTAAAAGAAATGAATCCTGAGATTACTATCATCGGAGTGGATGCTTACGGATCGGTTTTGAAAAAGTATCATGAAACCCAGGAGTTTGACACAAACGAAATTTATCCCTATCGCATTGAAGGACTTGGTAAGAACTTAATTCCTACCGCAACTCACTTTGATTTGATCGATCTTTTTGTCAAAGTTACGGATGAAGAAAGTGCTCATTCTGCCAGAAAGATTACAAGATCAGAAGGTATGTTTGTTGGATATACCTCAGGAGCAGCGATGCAAGCAGTTCGTCAACTAGCAGAAAAAAATTATTTTGATAAGGAGAGCAAGGTTGTCGTGATTTTTCCAGATCATGGCTCACGCTACATGAGTAAAATATATAGTGAAGATTGGATGGAAGATCAAGGTTTTTTTGATACCTCCAATGAATCACAACACAATATTGAATACGTAAAAGATATTACATCCAAGAAATGAGAGATTTATTTGATAGAATACATGCCAACAAGGGGCCTTTAGGCAAATGGGCTTCACAAGCTGAAGGTTATTTTGTTTTTCCTAAACTGGAGGGACCTATTTCCAATAGAATGAAATTTAAGGGAAAAGAAGTCATTACATGGAGTGTAAATGATTATCTCGGTCTGGCAAACAATCCTGAGATTCGAGAAGTAGATGCAGAAGCTGCTGCTGAATATGGTTCCGCCTATCCTATGGGAGCTAGAATGATGTCAGGGCATACAGAGTTGCACGAGCAATTAGAGAATGAGTTAGCAGAATTTGTTGACAAAGAATCGGCTTATCTATTAAACTTTGGATATCAGGGAATTCTTTCCACTATTGATACTTTAGTGGGGAAGGACGATGTAATTGTTTACGATGTTGACGCACATGCGTGTATTGTTGATGGGGTTCGTTTGCATTTAGGGAAACGTTTTACTTATAAGCATAATGATATTGAAAGTTTAGAAAAAAACTTACAGCGCGCCACTAAAGTAGCTGATCAAACTGGTGGAGGTATTTTAGTGATCTCCGAAGGAGTGTTTGGTATGCGTGGACAACAAGGATGTCTGAAGGAAATTGTTGCCTTAAAAGACAAGTATAACTTTCGTTTTTTAGTGGATGATGCTCATGGTTTTGGTACCCTAGGTGAAAATGGGAAAGGTGCAGGAAATGAACAGGGTATTCAGGATCAAATTGACGTTTATTTTGCAACTTTTGCAAAATCAATGGCATCTACAGGAGCTTTTGTTGCTGCGGATAAAGAGATTATTGACTATTTGAAATATAATATGCGTTCACAGATGTTTGCTAAATCACTGCAAATGCAGTTGGTAAAAGGAGCGTTAAAACGTCTTGATATGTTAAGAACACGTCCTGAATTTAAAGCCAAGCTGTGGGAGAATGTTAATGCACTGCAAGGAGGTCTTAAAGACAGGGGGTTTGATATTGGAACCACACAAAGCTGTGTTACACCGGTTTATCTCAAAGGAAGTATTCCTGAAGCGATGGCATTGGTTAAAGATTTGAGAGAAAATTATGGAATATTTTGTTCTATAGTAGTCTATCCAGTCATACCCAAAGGTTTGATTTTACTTCGACTTATTCCAACAACAACACATACACTTGAAGATGTTAGAATCACCCTAGATGCTTTTGCTGGAATTCGAGAGAAATTAGAAAATGGAACCTACAAGCGTCTTTCAGAGGCGGCAATGGGTCAAGCTCAAGTATAAGCAATATTGGGATTACTGATTCCTTTGATTCTTTACAAAATCATTCAGGAGTTATTAAAAGTTATATTTTCAAACAAAATTCCAGTTGCGATTCCTCCTGCTCCTGCGATAGTAGCTAATCCTATTTTTCGCTCATTTTTTAATTCATTTAACATTCGCACAGCTAAAACTGCACCTGAGGCTCCGATTGGATGCCCTCTTGAAAGCGATCCTCCTGAAAGATTGATTCGATCTATGGGAAGTTTTAATTCTTTTGCACAAATAATTGCTTGAGCAGCATATGCTTCCATGAGTTCTATGACGTCTAGGTCAAGGACAGATAATTGACTTTTTTTCAATAGCAAATCATTCACTGATATTGGTGCCAAGCCGGGTAATTCAGGATTTCCTCCCGATGTTTTTCCATCGATGATTCGTAGTGCATGATGGATGGATAAAGTATTGAGTGCTTTTTCAGAAACCATAACAACAAAAGCAGCTCCATCTGCTGCAACACTCGTACTCGCTGTTGAAACGCTAGCTGAAAGTACTTTTGATCGTTGGCAGGTTTCCATTGTTAACGATCGCGCATAGGGATCGTGGTCAATAGGAGCCTTGGGAATCGTGACAATTTCTTTACTTAATTCACTTTTTGCTCTGAGAGCTTTTGTGTGGCTTTCAATTGCCCACTCATGTTGTTCTGTTTTCGTAATATTTGATTGATTGGCAAGCTCACCCGCAGCTACTTCCATAAGCGGGTCATTATAAATTGAAGGTAAAAACGGAGCCTGACTTTGATAGATATATTTTTTTTCTTTAAGGGATTTATAATATCGTTTGGGACGTAAGGAATAGGATTCCGCTCCGCCAGCAATGACAAGCTGAGCTTGCCCTGAAAGAATTAATGCTTTTCCCACTAACAAAGAGTCTAATCCTCCAACACATTGACGATCGATACTTAATCCTGCTAAATTTTGAGGTAGCCCCGAAGCTAATGCTACGAGTCGTGCAGGATTTCCTCCACCCCCCAAAGCATTTGATACAATCAGTTCGTCCACTTTATTTGGAGGCAATCCAATTGCATTCAAACAATGCTGAATAACGGGAGAGGCAAGATCATAATAATTCAAATTTTTAAATAAACCACCACTTGGCACGATTGCAGATCGGGCTCCCGCTACAATATAGACTGAATTTTTCATTAGGTTAATGCTGTTTTTTTAAGGTGCATTCGATCTGTTTTGCCTGATGCTAACAAAGGCCAAGACTTGATATGAATATTTTTTTTTGGAGTACTCAACGCTCCCAATTCCGTTCTCAGATGGGATAGGATTTCTTTGATGTTCCTATAGCTAATACGCTTTGAAGTTATTGCAACCAATTCATTTTCTTTCAAAACATTAGGTTTATTTATAACAACAACTTCTTCTGTCTTTAAATATTTTTTCAGGGTTTTTTCTATCAATTCAAGCGACACTTTTTTTCCGGCTATTGTAATGCTCAGGTCTGATCGACCACAAAAGTAAAGGTGGTTTGAATCATCTAAATAGCCTAGGTCTCCGACACAAATGAAACCTCTCTTGTTGTGCAATGTCGAATCATTTCCCAAAATAATTTTTGAATATAGTTGATCACTTTTTACCCAAATGGAGCCTTTGGTATAATTGATTACTGGTTTTTGGTTTTCGTCTAAAATTTCAACGTTTACATTTGGACACAGTTTTCCTACCGAATCAACAGGGCAACTTGGAGTTTTAATGGAGATGTAGCTTGTCTCTGTAGCCCCAAAAAACACTCTAATTTGAGCATTTGGAACAATTTGTTGAAATTCAGAAATCAAAGTTGAATTTACTTGAGCCCCCCCGATCAAAACGAAATTTATTGACTCAATGGGAAGGCATGATGATTGTTTGAAATGTTTAATAAGTATCGAAATATGCGGAGGGGTAGCATATACTATATTTGGTTGTGAGGAATTACATGCCTCAAAAAAACGTTTAGCAGAAAAAACAGGAAGAATATTTGGGATTAGTTTTCGGTGAAAACTCTCTAAAAGCCCAAAAAAATGGAGTGAATGTGATAGACTTCCAATAATTAAGCTAGAACTATCCCTTGGATAATCAAGAAGGTGCTGTTGGATATTAAAACTATGTATCCAACTTGTGAAAGTTCTTTGTACCGCTTTTGGATTTCCGCTAGAATTTGAGCTAAAACAAATTAGGTGTTGTTCTTTTAAAACTGATTTCAGCGTATAAAGAGATGAAAAGGGAGTGGATTCTAGTTCTTGTTTAAAATAGCAAAGGGTTTTTTGATCTATAATTCCAAACGAATATCCCTTTTTAATAAGAGTTGGAAGACCTGAAAAACACGTATTGATTTCTTGATCCGTAAAAAGTAAACTTTTTTTTGAGGGATTAACATATTTTAATATGAAGTCTATCACTTTCATGACTTGTAATTTTGGGATAGAAAAAGTATCAAAACGTGTTTACCTATAAAAGACACTAATCCTTTCAATATTAAAGAAATAGAGAAACTCTTTAAGCAACAACAATTTACTTCAAATTGTTAAGTCAGATTACTCATTGAGCATTACAGGCATAACCAACATGGTGATGTGTTCTCCTTCTTCTGTATGATCTAAAGGGGTAAGTATTCCTGCTCTATTGGGTAACGACATGGAAAGTTTAATTTGATCACATTCCATATTATTGAGCATCTCAATTAGGAATCGTGAGTTAAACCCAATTTGAATATCATCTCCCTGATAATCACAATCTAAACGCTCTTCTGCACTATTGCTATAATCAAAATCTTCAGCAGAAATTTGTAAAGCCGCTCCAGCTATTTTTAGACGAATTTGATGGGTCGTTTTATTGGAAAAGATACTTACTCTTCGAACAGAATTTAAAAAGCTCACACGACTCACCTGCATTTGGTTGGGGTTTTCCTTTGGGATTACCGCTTCATAATTAGGGTATTTACCATCAATCAATCGACAGGTTAATGTTGAGTCACCGAACCTAAACTGCGCATTGGTATCGTTGTATTCAATTGATATTTCATCTGCAGTACCTTGCAAAATACCCTTTAGTAATTGTAAGGGTTTTTTGGGCATAATAAATTCGGATGTGTCATTGGCAGTTACATCGCTTCGTGTGTATTTTACCAGTTTATGGGCGTCTGTAGCGACAAAAGTCAAAGATTCTGATGAAAATTGAAAAAACACACCACTCATTACAGGTCGTAAGTCATCATTTCCACTGGCAAATAAAGTACTGTTAATTGCGGTATATAAGACATCGCTTTGAATTACAGTTTTCTTTGCATCATTCACTTGAGCTGCTTTTGGAAACTCATTTCCCTCAACATAAGCTACAGCGTATTTACCGTTATTGGCACTTATTTCTACAGTATTCTTTTCAGTTTTTATGAATGTCAAAGGTTGCTCTGGGAATGTTTTTAAGGTGTCTAAAAGTAATCGAGCAGGAAGAGCAACCATACTGTTGCTTTCAGACTCAACCGAAATACGAGTCGAAAAAGTAGTCTCTAAATCAGAAGCTGTCAGACTTAGACTATTTCCATTGATTTCAAAAAGGAAATTATCTAAAATAGGAAGTGTATTGGTACTGTTAATTACTCCCCCTAGCATTTGGAGTTCCTTGAGTAGGGCGGCACTGGAAACAATAAATTTCATATCAATGATTTATACCAAAGATATTTGAAATGCACCGAATCCGAAAAGAAACTTATTAACAGTTATACCCTTAACTGTTTACTTCTCATGAGTTGATTTACAAGTCCTATTCCAAGTCCTAATAGTAGGGGAAACAGCAACATACAGGCTTTCCAAAAAGAAGCGTTTTCAATTATTTTCTCTTCTGCTAAAAAGGCCACATTCCATGTTTTCTTTCTCAAGGACAAGCGTTCTGCATTTGCTGTTAAATAATAAATTCCATTCATAATAAGATCCTTGTTGGAATAAAAATTATTCGTCCATTTATCATAACCTAAACTCAGGGGTTGCCCTTTGTCAATTTGATTTTCAGCAAAATTTCCATCACCAAAAAGAATAAGATCAAGGGTTCCTTTTTCTAGGTTGTTTTCTAAGGAAATGGGTTTTATTCGATTTGAAAATAATGAAGTTTTATCTCCCTGAACTTTTACTCCAAGTATTTTTGCAGGCTCGTCAAATTGAGAAGGTTGAATTTTCTCCTCGACTTGTTCTAAGTCAACGATTGCAGGCACAGGTATGGTTTGTGTATACCCAGACGATTGAAGTAGAATTGTTTTTTTAAGGGCATTTGGAAGGGTATCAATGGGACTGACAAATTGGGTTAAAACTGGACCCAGGTCATTTCCAATACTGTTATCACTTTCAGGTTTAGAAAGGGGATAGTAGGGCCAAGGATAGGGGACATATTGACTATTTTCTTCACTTCCATTGGCTAAAACAATAGGAGCACTATATAAATCTTTAATTAACTCTTTACGCAGTCGGATTCCGAAATTGAAAAAGTAATCCTCCAGATTAAGTTCTCTGGGAAATCCATAGGTTTTCCCTTTAATATTAAAAAGACTATCCCGATCAAGACCTAAACCATCTACAAGCCAAAATTGTTTTCCTCCAGACAAAGCATGTTGGTCTAAAATATACTTTTCGGTTTGAGTAAAGGCGGTTTTGGGATTTGAAATGAATAAAGCATCAAAACGAGTAAGGTTTTTTAAACTTTGCTGTGGACTTACTTTTGATTGCTTTAAATCAAATGCTGCAAGGTTGTAATAAGGGCTTAAGCTTTGAAGAAGGTCAGCGATTTTGATGTCTTCTGAAGTCTCATGTGAGGTGAGTACTGCCAGATTTTGTTTCTCTTGTAGTGTGATTTTATAAATACCATCCATGATGTGGTATTCTAATTGTTGGAGAGAACGAACCAATTTATCATTTTCCGTATCCCCCAATTGTTTTTGGAGTAAAGACACACGTTCAGAACGTTCTCCTCTATTGACAATAATCCATGGAAAAATTAGATTCTCATTTCGCTTGCCTTCCTTATTTTCAACTACTATTTCTGGAGTCATTCCATACCGTTGCATTTCTGTTATAACTTGCTTATTTGTCCCAATCTCAAAGGGATCGTTATAACTAATGATGAATTGATTGGAATAACGTTGTAGTTGATTAAGGAAAGTATCCAGTTCATTTCTAAAGCGTAAATAAGGTCCAGGTAATTCTCCTGATAGAAAAACATCTAAGCGTATTGGCTCATCTAGGGTTTGTATTTTGGATATTGTACTCTGCGAAAGGCTATAGCGTTTATCTCCAGTCAAGTCTAGTTGAAAAGGGGCTGCATTACTCAAGTAGACCGCAAGTAAGGTTCCAGTAAAAATAATTAGGGGCATTTTAATTACTTTGATTAAGCCGCCTTTATTTTCTACTTGTTGAACTCCTAGAAGGAAATATCCAGTCAAAAAACCCATAAAATAGAGTGTGGTTTTAAAAGTTATTACGCCTCGGCTCATATTCAAATAATGTGCATAAATACCAATCTCATTAATGAATTTAAAAAGAGCATTGTTTGTGGTGAAATCAGCAATAAAAAACCACAAATAAAATTGAGAAAAACAGCCTAAAACCGCAACTAAAAATGAGACTACTTGATTTTGAAAAAGGAGCGAACTCATCAAACTAATACCCATGAAAAGTAAACCAACAAAAATCAACCCTAAATAGGAACCTATAACACTTCCAAAATCAATAAAGGAATCGGGAGCTAACAGGGACTGAATAGCGAATAGATTAATGCTTGTCGGTATTAAAGCAATTCCAAAAACAATGACGATTCCCAATAACTTACCTGTGTAAATTTCCCAAGCTGCTAAGGGTTTAGTAAGCATCAATTCAAAAGTGCCACTTGCAATTTCCTCCGAGAAACTTCGCATGCAGAGGGTGGGAATGAGAATTAGGAACAGCCATGGAGATATTTCAAAGAAAGGAGTGAAATCTCCAAACCCAGAGTTGAGAATACTAAATGGAGTGTCAAAAAACCACAATAAAAGCGAATTCACAATCAAATAAGTTCCGATAACAAGATAACCTATTGGACTGCTGAAGAAAAAACGCAACTCTCTTTTTGCAATACTCCACATAATTAATCAAATTTTATTGTTATTGGATCTCGGTAGTCCAAGCCAAAAAGGGAACTCGCACTCCCAACAGTTAGCGGATTACTTTTGTAAACGGCTAATTCTAAATGTCCAGCAGAATTGAATAAGGCTAATTTCTTACCGTCCTCTTCGCGCTTTTCTTTGGGTAGCTTGAAATCAATTGCTTTGCTGTAGCTTTCATAAATTTTACGAAATTTAAGGGTTCTTGCAAAAATGGTAAAAGGTCTTGTTTTTCCTATTTCTTTAAAAAGTTTGAGGGTAATATTGGTGACAACATTGCCGTAATTATCAATGTAGATAACACTTCCCAATATTTGATTTCCCTCTGGGTTAATTACAGGTTTTACATTTGTGAGTTCACGAATCTCCTTGATGGGATTTCCAATCACTTCCAAGGTTCCATTTCTCGCGATATGGGCAGCAACATGAATGAATACATCCAAAACAGGAAAAGAGGTGACTACTGAGTTATGAATATTAATTGCCACTGTTTTTTTCGCTTTTAAGCCTTCTTTGATTAAAGAGAAAATCCCATTGTCTGCTCCGATAAAAAAGTGCCCTTCAAATTCCATCGCCAGATGAATGTTTTCTGGTGTCAGTTCGGATTCTACTCCGATAATATGAATGCTTCCCTTTGGAAAAGCAGAAAAAGCGTTCTTGAGTATATAAGCTGTTTCTGAGTGGTTGTAGGGAGTTATCTGATGAGATATATCAATAATGGTGGCTTCTGGAATATGATTCAACAGAGCTACTTTTATTACTGCAATTGAATAATCTTTATGGCCAAAATCGGTAGTCAACGTTATGATGGTCATAAACTAAAAAATCTAATATTAATTAAGTAAAATTATCCTATTTTTATACGCAGACTTATTCCTGCATTACAAAAATAATTTATTTTAAACTACCAGCCTTTGAATGAAATAAAAATTGATTTATCTGAAATAAATACACAAGAATTTTTTGGAGATCAAAATGCGAATATTGCAAAGCTCCGTACCTATTTTCCGAAGATTAAAATTGTAGCAAGAGGATCATCTTTTAAAGCATATGGAGAAGAGAATCAGTTAGTTGAATTAAAAAAGCGTGTCGCACTTTTAATTTCTCACTTTGGAAAATTTAATGTTTTAAATGATGAAATTATAGATCGTATTGTCTTGGCAGGAAATGAAGAAAATATTGAATTGAACTCAGGCACGGAAATTCCGATTCTTCATGGGGTAGGAGGAAAAATTATTAAAGCTAAAACTTTCAATCAGAAACGTTTGGTGGAATCCATGCGAAAAAACGATATGGTATTTGCTATTGGCCCTGCGGGTACGGGAAAAACCTATACTGGAGTTGCCCTAGCAGTCAATGCGCTTAAAGAAAAGCAAGTTAAACGAATTATACTCACTCGACCTGCTGTTGAGGCTGGTGAAAATTTAGGTTTTTTGCCTGGTGATTTGAATGAAAAACTGGATCCTTACATGCAGCCGCTTTATGATGCGCTAAGAGATATGATTCCAAGCGAAAAATTAAAAAGTCATATAGAAAAAGGAATCATTCAAATTGCTCCTTTGGCTTTTATGCGTGGAAGAACTCTCGATAATGCTTTTGTCATTTTAGACGAAGCACAAAATACCACCCACGCTCAAATGAAAATGTTTCTCACACGAATGGGAAAGAATGCAAAATTCATGATCACAGGTGATCCGGGACAAATTGACTTACCCAGACGAGTAATCTCGGGATTGAAAGAAGCGCTTTTAATTTTAAAGAATGCCTCAGGAATAGGAATTATTTACCTTGATGATAAAGATGTTATTCGGCATCCCTTGGTAAAGAAAGTAATTGAAGCTTATAAAAATATTGAACACGATAATTAACTATGTCAAACGCCTTAATGCATACAAGCCTTCAGCTAGAAGGATTGAAATCTAAATACACGGGGAAAGTCCGTGAGGTTTATCGTTTAGAAAACGAAACCTTAATCATGATAGCGACCGATAGACTTTCTGCTTTTGACGTTGTAATGCCCAAGGGAATCCCGTATAAGGGTCAAATTCTAAATCAGATAGCCACTAAAATGTTAGAAGCGACTTCTGATATTGTTCCCAATTGGCTCCTTGCCACACCAGATCCCAACGTTTCGGTAGGGGTCGCTTGTGATCCCTTCAAAATTGAAATGGTGATCCGTGGATATTTATCAGGACATGCAGCAAGAACATACAAAAACGGAGATCGTTTGATTTGTGGAGTCACGATGCCGGAGGGAATGATCGAAAATGATCCTTTTCCAACTCCCATAATTACACCAGCAACCAAAGCGGAAGAGGGTCATGATGAAGACATTTCAAGAGAAGATATTATTGCACAAGGGATTGTGAGTGAATCAGACTATTTGCAATTAGAATCGTATACTCAAAAGCTCTTTGCTCGAGGAACGGAAATAGCCAAAAAACAGGGACTTATTTTAGTCGATACCAAATATGAATTTGGTAAAACTGCTTCTGGAGAAATTTTGCTGATTGATGAAATTCACACTCCAGATTCCTCGCGTTATTTTTATGAGGAGGGATATGATGAGCGACAAGCACAGGGATTACCTCAAAAACAATTGTCAAAAGAATTTGTGAGACAATGGCTCATTTCTAATGGTTTTCAGGGGCTTGAAGGACAAGCCTTACCCGAGATGAATGAAAGCTTGATCGATTCCATTTCTGAACGATACATTGAATTGTATGAAAATATAACAGGGCATTCTTTTGAAAAAGCGGTTGTATCAAATATACAAGAACGTATTCAACAGAATATTTCAGATTATTTACAAGAGCACTAACTATTGTACACTATGAAGTTCTTCTATAACTTGAATAGCAAAGGGAAGGATTGGGTTTTCAGCCAAGCATTTTTTGTTTAATCGGAGCTTGATTGAAGTTTGGTATTTGTTAAAAGAGTTCTTAAAACATTTCGCTTGATCTAATAAATGGGATGGACCCTTATCGTTATAAAATAAAACTAGGGGGGTATTTGTCTCCCAGGGATATATTTCATTTTGTTTTAAAGCGTATATGAAATCGGTATCTTGGCCGCTTAAAACACCCTTTGAAAAACTTAAATTAAACACCGATTCTGTGGACACCCTATTCCAGTCAATGGAATCGATGGGAGTACCCATCTCAATATTCTCTGCATAGTCCTCTTTTAAAAAATGATTCCAACCAAATGATAATTTGGGATAAATCCTTTTATAGCTCTGAATGAGTTTTAATAAATAAGTTATCTCTTTTTCACTTGGATTATTTTTCAAAACATCATCAACCCATTTTTTCTTTAATAATAACCCCTCTCCTGCAATGCACTTATCGATTGAAATGTCTTCTTTTCTTTCCATAAGCTGATGCATTGCTAGAGTTATAGGGGCTCCCTCTGAATACCCCGCAAGGGAGATTTTAATATTATTTCTGATTCCATTTTCTTTAAAATATTCTTTTGAAGCTTCAATGAAATCAAGACCACTTTGAGCTAAGGAAGCCTTGTGTTCAAAAGGATGTACTTCCTGACTTGAATCTCCATAACCGATATAATCGGCTACTAAGACAATATATCCTGTACTAGCAATCATTGCTGCGAATGTTAATTCATTAGACCCTATAATAGTCAATGAAGGCGCCTTAATTTTTTGATCTAGGTATCCTTGGTGTTGATAGGATAATATAGGTAAAGAACCATCGGTTTCGGGAATTAAAATAATCCCTGATGCATCAATATTTGTATTGTTTATAGAATGAGTTCTATAGGTAAGCTTTATGGCATCGACATTTTCAAATTTGTAATTTTGTTCTTTTGCTAAATATCCTTTTGCAATTGCACCCATGATTCGACCACTAAATTGATAATGATGTTTACTCTCTAATAAGTATTGATTCGTATCCTTAGCTTTTGGCTTAAATTCTTCCTTTGTACAAGAAGTTATAATTACCATAAAAGTTAAAAAAGAAACAGCGAAATATTTATGCATTGGGGGGTGTATCTTTCGCAAAGATATTGATACCAAAAAACACTTTTGATAGCAAACCACTTTAAGTACCCTAAGAATTAATGAATGGATATTGTGAAACAATAAAAACTATCTTTTATCATTTAAAAGGTAATTGTGGATTTCTGCTAAGTATTCTTACAAGACTTTCAAAAAAGACGGGAATTACTGCATCATTGTCATTTTTATCTGCAATTTGTGTGATCTACCCATGAACCACCCTCCATGAATTTTGTGTCAGCATTTATAGAATTTAAAGGGAATAAAGTCATCTGAAGTGTCATGAAAAAAATGGAAATGGGTGCAATAGGATTCCCGTTTATTAGATCATTTTCTGCGATGACTTCAAGAATTTCTGAATTGGATCCATTGCTCACTCCGTTCCTAAAATCTTCGCTAAATAAGGATTATTTATATAATACGTCCAATCTTTTCAAAGTGAAGGATAAAAGTTATTGTAAACATCTAAAACCCATAAATAATATTCTAAAAAACGTAGATCTTCATTAGGACTAATGAGTTTAATTAAAACTCAGTTTTGTCACAAGCTCCTGCACCTGCAAAAGTTTGGGTAACAATAAAAAACTTTCCACGGCCAATGACATAGCATAGGTGTTGTTGGCCAGAATAGCTATATGCTCATAGGGGTGCCGTTGAAAAAAATTGATTTCATACCCTATATAATCAGAGAGCATGGTAATGCAGCCTGTGCTTGCAGTTACAGATGCTACGGTTAGTTCGTTTCTTCCTAGGGCACTATTACTTAGGGCTTCAGAATTAAGATTAATAGTACTATGCTGAAAAGAAATAAGACCTAGTGGTGTTTCTATAGCTGGAATAATGACTATGCCAGAACCAATAATGGGAGCACCATTTTCGTTGGTTGTTTTAAAGAATATTTTTGTAATTATAACATTTTCAAAATCATAGTCCAGTGACGTCTCGGTACTTAGATTAGCAAATGTTTCCCAAACCGATCCATTGTAAGACGTTTGAGCTAGGATTGAGTCAATAATGCTGTAGGGTCTGTAACTTCTGGTTCAGGTGCTTCAACAGCAGCTAAGGTCGGGTTGGGATCAGTTAATGTTTCTTCTTCTTTTGAGCACAAAACAAATAAAAGTAGGACAAGTAGGCGTAAGTGGTTTTTCATTTGGAGATGAGTTTGATGAACACTTTATATCAGGCTTTTTACAAACTAACCCGCTAAAAAAACTTACTCTTCCAGTAAGTCGTAAATCTCATCTGCGGGAGTATTGGCTGGAAAGCATAATGCATTATCATATTTTTTGAACCACGTAATCTGTCTTTTGGCATAACGACGACTATTTTTCTTGATCTCAGAAACAGCATGATCCAAGGTCTCTCTTTCCTCAAAATAAGGGAACAATTCTTTATATCCCACTGTTTTGAGCGGGGATAGATCTTTATGCGCTAACAAATTTCGAGCCTCTTCTTCCAGGCCTTCAGTCATCATTTGGTCAACACGTGTATTGATTTTTTCGTACAATATTTTCCTTGGACAATGGAGAATTAGCATTTTTGAAACAAAATTTCTCGGGGCTCTGGGTTTTCCAAGGAAAGAGGAAAAAGGCTGATTTGAAGCGACACAAACTTCAAGGGCACGAATAAGTCGTACAGGATTATTAATATCTACTCGAGTATAATATTTTGGATCTTTTTCTCTCAATAATTCTTGGAGTCCCTTGATACCATGAGTTTCATAAAACACATTGATTTGATTTCTAGTTTCTTCCGGTACCTCAGGGAATTCATCCATTCCAAACATGACAGCATCAGCATACATTCCTGATCCGCCGACCATAATAACAGTATCTTTCTTTTTAAAAAGGAGCTCTAATTTTTTTATGGCTTCTTTTTCAAAATCACTCACTGTGTAGATGTCATGAATTGATTTGTGCTGAATAAAGTGATGTTTGACTTCTTTCAATTCTTTTGCAGTAGGAACAGCAGTTCCAATATTCATTTCCTTATAAAACTGTCTGGAGTCACAAGAGATTATTTCTGTATCGAAACGTTTAGCCAATTCAAGGCTTAATTTTGTTTTTCCTACTCCGGTGGGACCCGCGATATATATTAGATTTTTAGATGACATGATTGATTTTTTTTCCACATTGATGGCAATGGATTGCATTTTCTTTGTGGTCTGTGGTTAAACAATGAGGACACTCTTGTGTATTGGTGTCGATTTTAGTTGATTTAGTTATTTCTGCGGTAACAATACCTGTGGGCACAGCAATAATACCATACCCCATAATCATAATAAAGGAAGCGATAAGTTGTCCAAGTGGAGTAATGGGTGCAATATCGCCATAGCCAACGGTTGTTAAAGTAACAATGCACCAATAAATACTTCTAGGAATGCTAGTAAATCCACTTTCATTACTTTCTACCAAATACATTACGGTTCCTAAAATAATACACAATACCAAGACACAAAAAACAAATACAAAGATTTTCCTTCTACTTGATTTTAAGGCTTTAAGAAGCATGTTTGATTCACCTATATAATGATTTAGCTTTAAAATTCTAAAAACCCTGAGCAGTCTTAATGCTTTCAGAGCAACTAAACTATTTGTTCCAATAAAAAATAGGGAGATGTATTTAGGTATTGTAGAGAGTAAATCAATAATTCCATAAAAGCTAAATACATATTTCAGGGGACGTGTTACACTAAATAATCGTGCAATATATTCTAAGGTAAAGATCACTGTGACAATCCACTCAGCTATATTGAGATAGTCGTGATACACTTGATCAATAGAACGTATACTTTCCAAAGAAACTAAAACGACACTTAAAAGAATCACTACAAGGAGGAGAATGTCAAACAGTTTACCTGCAAAAGTATCTGCCTCATAAATAATCTCATGTAATTTATGTTGCCATTTTTTCATAATGTACTTGCTGCAGAAAGGGGATTCATTCTATGTTTTCGTGGGTAGTGTTAAAAGACAAAGGTATTAACTTCTTGTATTTTTTTCGCCTTAAAAAGCTACGAATTAATTTTTGAGCATCTGGATTGTTTTCCATGGGGATTAAACGAGATTCAATTTGAGGCTGATTTTTAATTTGATGATTTAATTCATGGTATCCATATCCTCTGAATACATTACCCTCTACATAAACAAAAGAGGATTCGCCATGTTTTTTTCCTTTCTCAACAATTAAAAAAGTAGCATGAGGATAGGATAAGTCTTTCAAGAGTATTTGAATTCTTTCTTGATAGGATTCGGGAGATTCTTCTCCTACACAAGCCCCTTCACACTTTTGAATTCCATGATTAAAACATGCTGCATCAGAGTTTGATAAACTGGTTTTGTGCAAGCAAATTCCAAAACTTTCAGCCCATCGAAAAAGGACTGTTTTTGCTGCTTTTTGACTTCTAAAAACACTAATGTACTTAGTGTCCATCTTAACTTGTTCAATAATTAATTTAGGGTAAGTTTCAGTGGTATCTATTCGTATTCCCATGGGGAAAATCCTAAATCGCATGGCACGGTTAAATTTGGGAGCATTGATTTTAATTTCATTTTGCTCTTTCAAAAGGGTCACTAACTCACCACCTGTCAAAGAAAAAGTGACATGAGAAAGTTCTGACTGAATTGCAATTGATTTTCGTTGTGTCCCCGTAAGGTGACTCAACACACGCTTTTTGATATTATTACTTTTCCCAATATAGATAATTTCATTTTCAGAATTATGTAAATAATAAACCCCCATATCTGAGGGGAGTTTATCAATTAGAGTCAAATATTTCGAAGGAACTCGATTTGGGTTTTTGGTATTGATGTGTTCTTTTAAAATAGTTTTGTGCACATCTTTTTCCAAAAGCAATTCAAATAACTTTAGGGTTACCTTTGCGTCACCATGCGCTCGATGTTGATCAGAAAAAGGGATCCCAAGATTACGCACTAATTTACCAAGGCTGTAGGCAGGTTGGTCTGGTAGCAGTTTTTGAGATAATGCCACTGTGCAGATTGATTTTCTTTCAAAGGGGAATCCAAGTCTTCTAAATTCTGTTTGTAAAATGCGATAATCAAAAGCAGCATTATGTGCAACTATAATACAGTCCTCGGTGAGCTCTACAATACGCTTCGCAACTTCGTAAAATTTAGGAGCACTTCGCAACATCTTTGAATTGATCCCAGTAAGCTTTTCAACAAAAGGCTGAATTTCTTTTAATGGGTTTATGAGACTACTAAATTGATCAACAACTTTTTGACCATCATATTTATAAATAGCAATTTCAGTAATTCCTTCCTCATCGTATTTTCCTCCGGTGGTCTCAATGTCTAGTATGGCGTACATCCTTAATAATTGCGTTCTCCAAATATTTTACTTCCCACACGAATCATCGTTGAGCCTTCTTCTATGGCAAGTTCATAATCTCCACTCATACCCATGGAAAGAATTTTACAATCAGGGTACGTAATTAAGGTTTTATTAAAAAGAGCAGCTAAACGTTTAAATTCTTCTCTAACTTGATTTTGATCACTGGTAAAACTGGCCATTCCCATAAGACCTCTTATGGCTACATTAGGGAATTCTTTGGCAGCATCAAGTAATGGAGATAATTCTTCTGCGGGAAGTCCAAATTTAGTCTCCTCCTCAGCAATTCGAATTTGAATCAAACACCCGATTGTTCGATCGTTTTTTAGTGCTTGTTTCTGAATTTCCTTTAATAATTTAACACTGTCTACCGCATGGATCAAGTGAACAAAAGGAGCCATGTATTTGACTTTATTGGTTTGCACGTGACCAATCATATGCCAATCAATATCTTTGGGAAGTTGCTCCCATTTTTCAGTCATTTCTTGAATTTTATTTTCACCAAATGCGCGCTGACCTGCCTGATATGCCTCTAATAAGTCGGGTATAGGTTTTGTTTTGGAAACAGCAATTAATGTGACAGACTTCGTGAGGGTCTGATTGAATTCAATTATATTTTGTGTGATGGTCATGAGTTGCAAATATACATTTTCAATACCATTCAAAGGAACGTTTTTTTAAATATCAATGAAAGGGGAGACAACCATTCCGGTGAGCAGTTTAGGAAGAATAAAGGTAGATTTTGCAGGAAGTACTTTTTGTTTTTTCGCAAAATTAAATAGATAGGATTTTGAAAATGGCTTCATATAAAAAGCAAGTTGATTTTTTGAAATCATTTTCGTCCAAGAATTACTTGTATTGGGTTTGTAATTTAACTCTGATTGAAGTTCAGAAAAAGAAGAGAGTAGGGAGTGGGTAATGAAGTCCGGAATGTTTTCTGACTTTATTGCCTCTTTAGTAAAACCAAACCAAAGCTGTCTTATTTGGATCACCAATGGATATTGATTTGTCGAAACTTTCAGTTCTGTTAGAGCCAAACCACCCTGTTTTATAAAAATTTGCTTTAGCCTTAAAAAAGTATCCTCACTTAAAATTGCATTTGAATACCAAACAAATGAATGTAGTTTGATTTGACTCTGATGCACTAAGTAACTCAAGGGAAAAAGCGGTTTTTGTATTTCTTGAGATAAATTAACCATACATTGGATGCGATGATGTCCATCAGCTAAATGAAAATGGGATTGCTTTTTTGCCCAATTTTCAAGCGACTTATTTTGTCTGAAGTTTAACTTCCATAGTTGATGTCGAACTCCTTCAAATTCAAAGTCACAGAGGGAATCGTTTTTCTCAATTTCTGAAGCTTGTATTTCATGTGGTATTGGGGTTTCATGGATCACCATAACCGGTTCTGCTTGAATCTGTACCGTTTTGATATATTCAGCCATATAATTTACTCTGTTGTGGTATGTTTTTTCGTGTTTGGTGATTGTGTTCGACCGAATGTCTGAGGTACAAACCCCTCCTAAAAAACCAATTGTTTGGAATTTAGGGCTACATATTTTATAGAAAAAGAAACAGGGGTTAGCGGATTCAGAATACCATTCATTCTTTAAAAAATTGATCCACATTTCCCGAACCTGATTCGAATTGCGAGATCTCGTATCTTGAGGATGAATAACATTGATGAAATTGTCCTTTGTTTTTTTTAATGCAAGGATTTCATCTTTGTCATAATTGTCCAATGAACCCATTACTTGACGTTTTGGCACTTTTGGTAAGGCAAATGTAATCGGGCTAAAAAGAGGCATTCGAGAATTATTTAGCCAATGCAGGCGATGATTTTATGAGCAACTTCTAAAGCTTTCGCACCGTCTTTCAAAGAAACCAAAGGCTTTTGATTGTTGTGAATACAAGAAGCAAAATGTTCTAACTCTTGCTGAATGGCATTAGATTCCTCAATTTCAGGGTTTTCAAAGTAGATTTGTTTTTTCTCTCCTTCCGCATTAGTCAGTAAAAGAGCTAGGTCTTCAGTCACTTTTGGGGCATCTTTTATTTTAACTACTTCTACTTTTTTTGCTAAAAAATCAACAGCGATATAAGCATTTTTCTGAAAGAAGCGGGTTTTTCTCATTTTCTTTAAGGAGATTCTACTTGCAGTTAAATTTGCAACACAACCATTTTTAAATTCGATACGGGCATTGCTAATATCAGGAGTTTCGCTAATAACGGAAACACCTGAGGCATCTATTCGTTTTATAGGGGAGTTGACCATACTCAAAATAATATCAATATCATGAATCATTAAATCCAAAACAACCGAAACATCCGTACCACGGGGATTGAATTCTGCAAGACGATGGGCTTCTATGAATAAGGGTGAGGTTATTGAGTTTAGGACGGATTGAAATGCCGGATTAAAGCGTTCCACATGTCCTACCTGTCCCAAAACACCTTTAGATTTTGCTAAAGCAACCAAACGGGCCGATTCCTCATCAGTTTTTGCTAAAGGTTTTTCAATAAATACATGTTTTTTTGCATGAATTGCCAGAGACGCCATTTTAAAATGGGAAAGGGTTGGTGTAACAATGTCTACTACATCAGAAGCTTGTATCAAAGCTTCTGCACTATCAAAAGCATGATAATTATAATCCAAGGTTAAAGCAGTAACGGTTTCAGGATTGGGATCATAAAAACCGACTAATTCATAGTGCTCTGAAGCTTCCGCTATTCGCAAATGAATTTTCCCTAAATGTCCTGCACCGAGTATTCCTATTTTGAGCATTTTTTGAAATGATTGAATTCAAAAATACAATCTAATTGTCACATTTTAAGAAAACAGCGCTACTTTTGTCTTCAATGAATGAAACAACCAAACACCAAGGTCAAAGAAGACAGCTTATAGAATCCCTTAGGACGAAAGGAATTGAGTCAGAAAGTGTTCTAAAGGCGATGCTGGCGGTTCCTAGACACCTTTTCATGGATCCTAGTTTGATCAACTTTGCTTATGAAGATAATGCCTATCCTATAGCTGCTGAGCAAACGATTTCTCAACCCTATACCGTTGCTTTTCAATCGGAATTGCTAGCGGTATCTGAAACGCATAAGGTTTTGGAAATCGGTACAGGCTCAGGGTATCAGACTGCTGTATTATTAGGTCTTTCTACTCAAGTGTTTACTATTGAACGTCAACAAGCATTGTTCAAACAAACACAACGCCTTTTTTCTCAATTAGGCTACCGTCCCAAAAAGCATCTTTTTGGGGACGGCTACAAAGGCCTCCCCACTGAGGCACCTTTTGATAGAATCATCGTTACTGCAGGAGCACCTCAGGTACCCAAAGCATTACTGAATCAACTGGCGATAGGAGGAAAGTTGGTGATACCCATTGGTGATAAAGAGCAAATCATGACTCGCTTTATTCGTACTTCTAAGGTTTCTTTTGATAAAGAAGAATTTGGCCGTTTTCGATTTGTTCCACTACTGGAAAATAAAAATTAATTTTCTTATATATTACGCTCTGTACTCTCCGAAAAAAATATAATTTCGTTCTATATTTTTTTGCCCATGTTATTTGATAACACACAAAAAGCTTATCATTTAAAATCAGACAAGCAGCTTCAAAAAGCGTATTATTTATTTCAACTGATCTCTAATCAAACACTTGTCTCCTTGGGAAGTTGGTTTGCTAAAATTGCTTTAAAGTTGAAATTACCAGTAGCTCCTATTTTTAAGGCCACTGTTTTCTCTCAATTCTGTGCTGGATTAAACAAAGAAGAATCTCTATCGTTGGTAGAAAAATTAAAAGCATACAGAATTCAATCGTATTTGCATTTTGCAGCTGAAGAATCTAAAACTGAGCAAGGGATGGATCTTAGTTTGGAAAACACATTAGAAACCCTTTCTTTTTCAAAAGAATCTTCTTCCTTACCCTTTTCAGTTTTTAAAGCTACTGCATTTGGACCTATATCCCTATTTAAAAAAAAGAGTGCCAAGAGAGCTTTTACAACCATAGAAAAGGAGACGTGGGGTCGTGTTTTAAAACGAATTCATAAGTGCTGTGAAACAGCCAAAGAATTAAATGTTAATCTTCTTATTGATGCAGAGGAATCATGGTTTCAGGATGCCATAGATGAAATTGCCGAGGATTTAATGGAAAAGTATAATAAGAAAACTCCCTTGATCTATACAACCCTTCAGATGTATCGAAAAGACCGATTAGATTATTTGAAAAAGCTACAAGATAAAGCAACGAAAAAGGGATTCAAAATCGGTATTAAACTCGTTCGAGGAGCCTATATTGAGAAGGAGAATTCTAGAGCAATTCAGTCAGGAGTGAGTTCCCCCATTTGCGATTCAAAACAATTGACCGATATCAACTTTAACGCAGGTTTAGATTTCATACTTGAACATCATGAGGAATGTAGCTTGTTTTTGGGTTCTCATAACGAATCGAGTGTACAACGAGTGATAGACTGGATGACTAAAAATAAGATAGAAAAAGACCATCCTCACATTTGGTTTTCGCAATTATTGGGAATGGCAGATCATATTTCTTTTAACCTCGCTTCTGAAGGGTATCGAGTAGTTAAATACCTCCCTTATGGACCCGTGGAAGAAGTGATTCCATATTTAATAAGAAGAGCGGAGGAAAATACTTCGGTAAGCGGACAAACTCCCCGGGAGTTGAGTTTAATTCAGAAAGAATTGAAGCGAAGAAAAACTAGTGCCTTTTGAAACCTATAAGATAGAGTGTCTTCTTGCAATTACTCACTTCAATTGCATTTATAGGTTGAGATTCGATTTCGATATAGTAGAGACGACATGAATCTCTTTTGGTGTCACTCTTGGAAAAGTTGATGTCTCCTTGAGTAATGTATTGCCTCACTAAACTATCCGTTAATTGAGGAAGTTGTTCCTGAAGATCAGAGGGGATTTCAATTTCTTTTTGAAGAAGATTATCCTTTACTCGTGCAGATGGGGTGTAGTTACAACTTGTTTTTTTGCCGTTAAAAATAAAGGCTAAAAAAATAAGGCCTACAGAGAAGCCCCCTAAGTAATAACCAAAACGGTATAAAATCTTCATTTTATTATTTGCTTTAATTTTCGTGTTGTTTCATTCACAACTTCTAACTGATAATGATCAAATTCCAAAGGGAGATGTTGCCTTATTATTTCAGCCCATTCAAGCAGACATAGTGAACCCGATTCAAAATATTCTTCAACACCAAAATCAATTGCTTCGTCTGGGTTTTCTAAACGATAAAAGTCAAAATGATAAATAGGACCTGATTTACTTTGGTAGGTGTTGACTAAGGAAAATGTAGGGCTACTTGTGGTCTCATCAACTCCCAGTTTCTCACAAAGTTTGGAAATTATAGTTGTTTTGCCGGCTCCCATAGATCCGTCAATGCGAATAACATTGTGCTTTTTACTCTCCAAAATACTCTGGATAGCAAGGTCAATAGTCTCTTTGTTAAAGATAATTTCCATGCAGTAAAGGTAAGGCTAACGCGGACTTAAAACAACAAAAGGAATGATCATTTCTTCCATAGAAACTCCTCCGTGTTGAAAAGTATTTTTAAAGAAATTCACAAAATGATTGTAGTTGTTTTTATAGACAAAGTAATAATCTCCTTGAGCAAAAATAAAAGGACTGTTTAGTGAGACAGCAGGCAACTGAAAGCTGTGAGGGTCTTTACACTCTAAAACATTCTTGGTTTCATAACTTAAACTTCTCCCTGTTTTATAACGAAGATTCAGACTAGTCTCACGGTCTCCAACAACAGCGGAAGGATGCCCCACATTAATTGTTCCATGGTCTGTAGTTAAAAGCACTTTAAACCCAAGGGAGGCAGCTTTTTTAAGTAAATCTTTTAGCGGACTGTTCCTAAACCAGCTGAGGGTAATTGAACGATAAGCTTTGTTATCTGGAGCCAACTCTTTAATGACCTCCATTTCAGTTTTGGCATGTGAAATCATATCCACAAAGTTGTAGACAACTGTTGTTAAACCCTCATGGGTGTGATTTTGTAAATTTTTAATCAGTTGTTGACTGTGTTGTAGTTGTGTGATTTTGTGATAGCTAATTGGACGTTTAAAATTTGATCGTTCCCATTGGGCTTCTAACAATTCCTTTTCATATAAATTTTTTCCTCCCTCATCAGTGTCACTTTTCCACCATTGTGGGAATCTTCGTTCAATTTCTAGGGGTGTGAGTCCTGAAAAAAATGAATTTCTGGCATACTGTGTAGCAGTAGGTAATATGCTAAAATAAGTGTGTTCTTGTTCGATTGTGAAATTACTCACCAGTTCGGGAACTATGGTCTTCCACTGATCAAATCGAAGATTATCAATTAACACGAGTAATGTAGGTTGGGTTTCCTTTATTTCAGGGACCACATACTTTTGAAATACAGTATGTGATAGTGTTGGACCGGGATCACCTTGCATCCATTTTGGATAATTGGATTTGATAAATTTCGCAAATTGAGCATTGGCTTCTTTCTTTTGCGTTTCAAAAATATCAAAGAAGCTGTTGTCTTCAAGGGTTTCTAATTCAAGTTCCCAATACATTAACTTTTTAAAATACTCAATCCAATCATCAAACGATTCTAAATCCATTAAAGTCTGTGCGATTTTACCAAACTCCTGTTGGTAACTTTGTGTGGTTTTTTCAGCTACAAGATTTTTCTGGTTTAATATTTTTTTGAGAGAGAGTAATATTTGGTGAGGATTTACGGGTTTAATTAGATAATCTGATATTTTAGAACCAATGGCCTCCTCCATGATTTGTTCTTCCTCGTTTTTAGTAATCATGACTACAGGAAGGTTTGGTTTTTTGTTTTTGATTTCGACTAAAGTTTCTAGACCGTTAAGTCCAGGCATATTTTCGTCCAGTAAAATCACATCGTAGGGATGCGCTTCAATCAAATCAAGTGCGTCTTGTCCATTGGTACAAGGGGTAGTAGTATATCCTCGATCGTCTAAAAAAAGAAAATGTGGTTTGAGCATTTCAATCTCATCATCAACCCATAAAATTTTGATACGTTCCATTTGTTATCTTTGTTAAAAATTTGTTTGAAGCGTGCGAAGCAAATACCCTTTATTTAACGACCCAATTTATGGATTTATTGCCATTCAATCTGATTTGATCTTGCAACTTATCAATCACCCCTATTTTCAACGTCTGAGACGAATTTCTCAAATGGGCTTGTCCAGTTTGGTTTATCCTGGGGCGCACCATACCCGTTTTGAGCATGCAATAGGAGCCATGCATATCATGCAAAACGCAATCACAGTGCTCACAAATAAAGGGATTGAAATGAGTGAGCAAGAACAAGAAGCAATGCAGATTGCGATTTTATTACATGATATAGGACACGGTCCTTTTTCTCATGCGACAGAAAAAGCCCTTTTACCTGGAGTACATCATGAAGAAGTTTCTATTCAAGTGATTCGCATGTTAAACAAAGAATTTGATGGTGCTTTAGATTTGACACTTCAAATTTTTAAAAATGAATATCCTAGAACATTTATGCATCAATTGGTTTCAGGTCAGGTCGATGTGGATCGACTAGATTACCTTAAAAGGGATAGTTTTTACACTGGGGTAACAGAAGGAAACATCAATACAGATCGTATTGTTGCCATGATGAATGTGGCAGAGGAAAAACTAGTCTTTGAAAGTAAAGGAGTTCATTCACTCGAAAAATTTTTACTGGCCAGGCGTTTAATGTATTGGCAAGTATATCTTCATAAAACCAGTCTTGCTGCCGAGCTCATTTTAGTAAAGATACTCACCCGATTTAGAGCCCTAATTGAAAGTGGAGATGAAACTTTAACGGAGTCCCATGTGCTTTATCCTTTTTTTAAAATTGACAAGGATGTCCTGCTCAAAAAAAGCGTGTTGACAAAGTATCTTATTCTTGATGATTCGGATGTCATATCTCTTTTAAAAAGCTGGGTCAATCATAAAGACATCGTTTTAAGTAACTTATCCAAACAGTTACTAAATAGAGACTTACCAAAGGTTAAATTACAGTCAACCCCCTTTGAAGAAAAAGCTTTGGAGAAGAAGAAAAAACGCCTAAAACACACCCCTTTTTCGGAAGCTATACTAGATAATTTTGTTTTTACAGGAAGTGTTTCTAATCAAACATATATTTCAGATCAAGCTCAAATTTTACTGCAAGAAAAATCAGGTAAGATTAATTCAATTGCCAAATCCATAAACTATTTAGATTTCGAACAGTTTTCCAAGCCCATTCATAAATATTATTTGTGTTACCCCAAAAGCAAATAGTTCCCTATAAATCCTTATTTTTGCAGCATGAATTTATCCCTTAAAGAGATAGCCACAAAATTCAAAGGCTCAATTGATGGTGAGAATGATTTTAGAGTCAATCAGCTTTCTAAAATTGAAACGGCTCAACCGGGTTCATTAAGTTTTTTGGCCCATAAGAAATACACTCCATTTTTATACAAGACAAAGGCTTCTGCAATTTTAATTCAAAAAGACTTTGTGTTACAATCTTCTGTAGACACCACTCTGATCCGGGTTGATGACCCTTATGTGGCATTTACAACACTATTAATGGAGGAAGCTAAGGAAAAACTAAAGCCTTTAATTGGAATACATGAAAGTGCGGTAATTCATCCCTTGGCAAAATTAGCAGAAGATGTGTATGTCGGAGCTAATGTTACGCTAGGAGACTGTGTCTTGGAATCTGGAGTTCAAATTCATTCCAACTGTTTTGTTGGAGATCAAGTCTTGATTGGAAAAAATACAACATTAAAGCCCAATGTTACTGTATTGAATGAATCCCAGATTGGAGCCAATTGTACTTTTCACAGTGGAGTGATCCTTGGTTCTGATGGATTTGGATTTGCACCACAAGAATCAGGCGCATATCTTAAAATTCCTCAATTAGGAAAAGTAGTGATCCAAGACGATGTTGAAATTGGTGCAAACTCTACTATAGATCGTGCGACTTTAGGAGAGACCCTAATCAAAACTGGTGTCAAGCTGGATAATATGGTACAGATAGCACACAACGTAGAAATTGGTGAACATACCGTGATTGCAGCACAAACAGGAATTGCAGGATCAACTAAAATCGGCTCTCGTTGTGTTATTGGAGGTCAAGTTGGATTTGCAGGACATTTAACCATCGGTGATGGAGTGCAATTGCAAGGACAGACCGGTGTTACCAAAAGCATTCCCAATGCAGGAGACTTTCAAGGGACTCCCGCCATGGACTATCGATCGTATTATAAATCCTATGCTTTATTTAAGCAATTCCCCAAAATTGAAGCTCGCTTAAGAAAATTAGAAAAATTAATAAACCCATGATAAAACAAACTACACCGCAAAAGACCCTGGCCAAGGAGGTTCGTTTGAATGGAATTGGCTTACATTCAGGCCAAGAAATTGAATTAAACCTAAAACCTGCCCCTGAAAATACAGGATTTATCTTTCAAAGAGTGGATTTATACCCCGTAGTTGAAATCCCTGCCTTAACTAACTTTGTCAATAAGACTGAAAGAAGTACAACACTCAATAAAGGAGGTGTTGAAATACAAACTACAGAGCATTTACTTGCCGCACTGGTAGGATGTTCAGTGAACAACTGTTTTATAGAAATCAATGGCGCTGAACTGCCTATTTTGGATGGTTCTTCCAAACTCTTTGTTGAAGCAATACAAAAAGCAGGTATTGCTGAACAAGAGCTGCTTCAGGAGGTTTTTGTGGTCAACGACATTATCCATCACATTGATGAAGAAACAGGGAGTGAAATCATGTTGCTCCCAGCAGAAGTCTCTTCTTATACCGTTATGATTGATTTTGAAACCAAGGTCTTGGGAACTCAAAATGCAACTTTACACAAGACAGAAGACTTTGTAACCGAAATTGCTTCTTCGAGAACCTTTAGTTTTCTACATGAATTAGAGATGCTTTTAGAACACGGTTTGATCAAGGGAGGAGATCTAAACAACGCAATTGTTTATGTTGACAAGCCCCTAGCTGAAAGTAATATGGAGCGACTGAAGACGGCTTTTAATAAAGAAAATATTGCTGTAACTCCTAATGGTATTTTAGATAACTTAACATTACACCATCCCAATGAAGCCGCTCGTCATAAGCTTTTGGATGTGGTGGGGGATTTGGCCTTGATTGGAATGCCATTTCAAGGAAAATTGATAGCAACAAAACCAGGACATAAAATTAATACTGATTTTGCAAAACGAGTCGCCATACTGATTCGCACCAACCGCAAATCAAATGCTCCCATAGTAGATTTGAATAAAACCCCAGCGATGGATATAAATCAAATCATGGACATGCTTCCCCATAGACCCCCCTTTCTATTGGTTGACAAAATTCTTGAATTGTCGGATTGTCATGTCGTAGCATTAAAAAATGTAACCATGAATGAATCGTTCTTTCAAGGTCATTTTCCTGGAGCTCCAGTGATGCCTGGTGTTTTACAGATTGAGGCTATGGCTCAGGCGGGTGGGGTTTTGGTGTTGAACACAGTGCCCGACCCTGAAAATTATTTAACCTTCTTCATGAAGATTGATAATGTAAAATTCAAGCGTCCTGTCTACCCTGGTGACACGCTGATTTTTAAATTAGAATTGATCACTCCCATACGGCGTGGTATTTGTAACATGAGAGCACATGCGTTTGTCAACAACCAGTTGGTGAGTGAAGGTGACATGATGGCACAAATTTCAAGAAGAGAAACTTAAAAAGATAAAAATGATACAACCACTTTCCTATATTCATTCCGATGCTAAAGTTGCAGACAACGTAATTGTTGAGCCTTTTAGCACGATCTATAAAAATGTTGAAATTGGTGAAGGAACGTGGATTGGATCAAATGTTACCATCATGTCAGGAGCTAGAATAGGGAAAAATTGTAAAATATTTCCAGGTTCTGTGATTAGTGGTGTACCACAAGATTTAAAATTCGACGGAGAAGATTCTCTAGCTGTAATTGGTGATAATACAACCATACGAGAATGTGTTACCATCAACAGGGGTACTGCTAGTAGAGGAATAACCAAGATTGGAAAAAACTGCCTAATCATGGCGTATTCTCATATTGCACATGATTGTAGTGTAGGTGATTTTTGTGTTTTCTCTAACAACAGCACCTTAGCGGGGCATATTGAAGTAGGAAATCACGTTATTTTGGCAGGCTTAGCCGCAATTCATCAGTTTTGTACCATAGGAGACTTTGCCTTTGTTTCAGGGGGATCTTTGGTTCGAAAAGATGTACCACCCTTTGTTAAAGCAGCGCGAGAACCGCTGTCCTATATGGGTGTTAATTCTATTGGGTTAAGGAGAAAAGGTTTTGAGTCGGAAAAAATTCAAGAAATTCAAACGATATATCGCATTTTATTTCAGCAAAAAAATAACATCTCACAAGCGGTACGAATCATTGAAGCAGAAATGAATGCAACTCCAGAGCGGGATAAGATCTTACAATTTGTGAACAACTCCAAGCGAGGAATAATGAAAGGCTACTTATAGAAAATTAAACACAAGATTATGGCGTCTACATCAGACATTAGAAAAGGATTATGTATTAAGTACAACAATGATATTTATAAAATCATTGAATTTTTACATGTAAAACCTGGAAAAGGTCCAGCTTTTGTTCGTACAAAACTTAAAAGTGTTACTTCAGGAAAAGTATTGGATAATACCTTTTCTGCTGGGCATAAAATCGAAGACATTCGAGTTGAAACCAATAAATATCAGTTTTTATACAACGAAGGGGAGCAGTATAACTTTATGAATACTGACGATTACAACCAAATTACGGTTGAAAAATCTGTTTTAGATGCCCCTGAACTCATGAAAGAAGGTGAGATGGTTTCCATTTCTATCAATACTGAGGATGGAATGCCCTTGTCTTGTGATATGCCAGCCAGTGTGATTTTGGAAGTAACCCATACAGAACCGGGAGTGAAAGGAAATACAGCAACCAATGCAACCAAACCCGCTACCGTTGAAACGGGAGCTTCAATTAATGTTCCTTTATTTATCAATGAGGGTGACAAGATCAAAGTGGAAACAGAGAAAGGAAGCTATATAGAAAGAGTGAAAGAATAACAGTATTATACTAAATTGAAATAAATAAAAATAAAATATGAGTGTACTTGTAAATAAAGATTCTAAAATAATTGTACAAGGTTTTACGGGAAGTGAAGGGACCTTTCATGCCACCCAAATGATAGCGTATGGAACCAATATTGTTGGGGGTGTGACTCCAAGCAAAGGAGGGCAAATGCATTTAGATAAGCCTGTTTTTAATAGTGTTGCAGAAGCTGTGAAAGAAGTCGGTGCAGACACTTCTATTATATTCGTTCCTCCAGCCTTCGCCTCTGATGCGATTATGGAAGCCGCGGAAGCGGGAATAAAAGTGATCATTACCATTACGGAAGGAATTCCCGTGAATGACATGACAAAAGCCTATGCGTATGTAAAGAGTCAAGGGGCAACTTTAATTGGACCCAATTGCCCCGGAGTTATAACTCCTGAAGAAGCAAAAGTGGGAATTATGCCCGGTTTTGTATTTAAAAAAGGAAAAGTAGGAATAGTTTCTAAATCAGGAACCTTGACCTATGAAGCTTCTGATCAAGTAGTCGCTCAGGGATTGGGTATTTCTACAGCGATCGGAATTGGGGGAGATCCCATTATTGGGACCACAACCAAAGATGCAGTTGAGCTCTTTATGAATGATCCTGAAACGGAATGTGTTGTCATGATTGGAGAAATTGGAGGGCAATTAGAAGCAGATGCTGCAAAATGGATTAAGGCCACAGGAAATAAAAAACCGGTAATCGGTTTTATTGCAGGAGAAACTGCACCTAAAGGAAGAACCATGGGACATGCAGGTGCCATAGTAGGGGGAAGTGAAGATACGGCCGAAGCAAAAAAACAAATCATGCGCGAATGTGGGATCCACGTAGTAGATTCCCCAGCTCAGATTGGAGCAAAAGTTGCAGAAGTATTAGCTTAAAATTATGGAATTACTCAAAGGAAAAACAGCCATTATTACCGGGGCAAGTAGAGGAATCGGAAGAGGCATTGCAAAAATCTTTGTAGAACAGGGGTGTAATGTAGCTTTCACTTACAGCAGCAATAAAGAAGCGGCCGATAGTTTAGCTGAAGAACTTAATAGTGCTGAAGTTCAAGTGAAAGGGTATCAAAGCAATGCCGCCAATTTTGATCAAGCCCAACAATTGTTAGAAGACGTGCTTTCAGATTTCGGAAGTCTGGATATTTTAATCAATAATGCAGGGATCACCAAGGATAATCTTTTAATGCGAATGAGCGAGCAAGACTTTGATCAAGTGATTGAAGTGAATTTAAAATCAATTTTCAATATGACCAAAGCTGTTCAACGCACCTTCCTAAAACAACGCCATGGAGCACTCATTCACATGAGTTCAGTGGTAGGAGTGAAAGGAAATGCCGGTCAAGCCAATTATGCCGCCTCTAAGGCAGGCATCATCGGTTTTTCCAAATCGGTAGCTTTGGAATTAGGATCACGAAATATTAGATCCAATGTAATTGCTCCGGGTTTTATCGAAACAGAAATGACAGCCAAGCTCTCTGAGGAAGTCGTCCAAGGATGGAGAGAAGGAATCCCCTTGAAAAGGGGAGGACAAGCTGAAGATGTAGCCAATGCCTGTGTGTTTTTGGCTTCTGATTTATCCAGTTATATTACTGGACAAGTGCTTCATGTAGATGGAGGAATGTTAACTTAAAAAAAAACGGATTATGCAAAAATTACCCAAGATTGGACTGCCCATTATTTTATTGGTCGTCGTATTACTTATTTTTATCTCTAAATCTTCCATAAATATTGGTTATGGAGAAGCAGGAGTTTTATTTAAAACCTTTGGAGGAGGAGTCGTTACTGATAAACCACCACTAGGGGAAGGATTTCATATTATTGCTCCTTGGAATAAGGTGTATATCTATAATGTGAAACAACAAGAAGTATTTGAAAGTAAAATGCAGGTACTTTCTTCCAATGGTTTGGAGATTAGCTTAGACATCTCTGTGCTTTATCAACCAAAAATAGAGGAACTGGGATTACTTCACAAAACCAAAGGAGAAAACTACTTGAATATCATTATCATTCCACAGATTCGAGCAGTAGCAAGAAGTGTGGTGGGTCGTTATACACCAGAACAACTGTATTCGACTAAGCGAGATGCCATTCAAAATGAAATCTATGAGGAAACCAAAAAAGTAGTTGAAGGACAATACGTACAATTAAATGCGGTATTGGTGAGAGATGTTACGCTTCCTATTGCAATCCGAGAAGCGATTGAGCGAAAGTTGAATCAAGAGCAAGAGGCTTTGGAATATGAATTTAGAATTGAAAAAGCAACACAAGAAGCCGAACGTCAACGGATTGATGCTGAAGGGAAAGCAACAGCCAACCGTATCTTGAGTGCTTCTTTGACTGATAAAATTCTTCAAGAAAAAGGAATTGAAGCAACTATTAAGTTGTCGGAATCTCCCAATTCTAAAGTTATTGTCATTGGAAGTGGAAAAGGGGGGCTTCCTATTATTTTAGGGAATCAATAAGCTGATTTAAATAAAAATAATATATTTGCACCCATGCAATTAAAGAAAACACATCATCATCATTTTGAAATAGACTCAAACGAGTGCTAATGATGTAGGATGTACATGATATAGAAACCCGTTTGAATTTCAAGCGGGTTTTTTTTATTTAAAAAATCTGTGGAGTTCAAACATAAATATTAAAAAATGATACGAATAGCCATTCAAAAATCAGGTCGACTTAACGAAGACTCCCTTCGATTACTTAAAGACTGTGGAATTTCAATTGATAATGGAAAAGATCAATTAAAAGCTGCCGCACGCAACTTTCCAATGGAAGTGTTTTTTCTTCGCAATGGAGATATCCCACAATATATGCGCGATGGAGTGGTAGACCTTGCTATTTTGGGAGAGAATCTATTGGTGGAAAAAGGAAATGATTTAGAGGTTATTGAAAAATTAGGCTTTTCCAAATGTCGCGTTTCGATCGCTGTTCCAAAAGGAAGTCCATTCTCAGGAATTAAAGATTTGGAAGGAAAGCAAATTGCAACGTCTTACCCCAATACCGTAAAATCTTTCTTAAAAGAGAATCAAATCAATGCCAATTTACACATCATCAACGGCTCTGTTGAGATTGCACCTAACATTGGTTTGGCGGATGCTATTTGTGATATTGTATCAAGCGGTAGTACACTGTTTAAGAATAACTTAAGGGAAGTAATTGAAATTAATACTTCAGAAGCGGTATTGGTGCAAGCACCGAATTTAAACAAGGAAAAGCAAGCCCTAATTGAAACCCTTCGATTCAGAATTCAGGCAGTGCTCAGGGCTAAGAAATCAAAATACATCTTGATGAATGTGCCCAATGATAAAATTGACGCCATCAGCACCATACTCCCTGTTTTAAAAAGTCCAACCGTTTTGCCCCTGGCTCGATCAGGATGGAGTTCTTTGCATTCAGTGATCAATGCTGGTGATTTTTGGGAAGTAATAGACGCCCTCAAAGCGAATGGAGCGGAAGATATATTGGTTTGTCCCATCGAAAAAATGGTATTGTAATGGAACAAAGTATTAACCCTCCTTTCTCAACTTGGGAGTCGCTATTGGCACGTCCTACGGCTTCATACAACTCTCTCGAGCCCCTAGTGGCAGAAGTTTTTGAAGCAGTGAAAAGTCAAGGAGATGCTGCGGTACGCAAGTTTACCCAGCAATTTGATAAAGTAAATCGCACGGAATTTGTAGTTGCTGCAGAGTCACTTAAACAATCAGAAAAAGAAGTCCCAGAGACTTTGAAAGTAGCCATTAAACAGGCTAAAACGAATATCGAACTTTTTCACAAGGCACAACAAACAGACCGAGTTTTTGTTGAAACAATGAAAGGTGTTCAATGCTGGCAAGAGAAGCGACCTATTGAGAAAGTCGGTTTGTATATTCCTGGAGGGTCTGCGCCTTTGTTTTCTACGCTTTTAATGTTGGCAATACCCGCGCAAATAGCGGGATGTAAAGAAATAGTCCTTTGTACTCCACCGGACGAAAATGGTGATATTCCAGCAGTGATCCGCTATACAGCAGCACTTTGTGGGCTTAAACAACTTTTTGCAGTCGGAGGGATACAGGCCATTGCTGCTATGACCCTTGGAACGGAATCCATCCCTCAAGTGTATAAGATTTTTGGTCCTGGTAATCAATACGTGACCGTTGCCAAGCAATGGGCTACTCGTTTAAATGTAAGTATTGATATGCCGGCAGGCCCCAGCGAACTATTGGTGGTTGCCGATGCGTCAGCAGACCCCGATTTCATTGCTGCAGATTTGCTTTCTCAAGCTGAGCATGGTCCTGACAGTCAGGTGATTTTTGTGACCACCGCTGTGGAGATGTTAGACAAAGTCACTCGAGCGGTAAAAGAACAATTGGAAGACTTACCCAGAAAAGTCATAGCTGAAAAAGCTCTAGCAAATTCTAAGATGATTTGCTTTTCAAATGATGAGGAAGCCATTGGTTTTATTAATGCTTATGGTCCGGAGCATTATATTATTTGCATGAAAAGCGAAGCCCTTTATGTCTCAAGGATTCAGAATGCAGGATCAGTATTTATTGGAAATTACACTCCTGAAAGTGCAGGAGATTATGCGTCAGGAACCAATCACACTTTACCGACCAACGGTTACTCCAAACAATACAGTGGAGTGAATTTAGATAGTTTTCTAAAAGCTATTACCTTTCAGAAAATTACCAAAGAAGGGATACAGTCCATAGGAAATACGATAGAATTAATGGCTGCTGCAGAAGGCCTTGAGGCACATAAAAATGCAGTGCGAATCCGTTTAAATAAATTGTCTGATGAAAATTGATGTCAACCGAATGCTACGTAAGTCTTTGTTGGAATTAATGCCCTATCAATCGGCGCGGCAAGAGTTTGTCAATGAGGGGCGCAAAATGATTTTGCTAGATGCTAATGAAAACCCTTTTGAAACTCCGGTAAATCGCTATCCGGATCCGCTGCAAACCGAAGTAAAAAAAGCCATTGCAGCCATAAAAAATGTAGAAATAGATCAGCTTTACCTCAGTAATGGAAGTGATGAATTTATTTCTCAAATCATCATGGGATGCTGTGAGCCTGGAGAAGATCAGATTATGATTGTTCCTCCCACTTTTGGAATGTATAAAGTAGCAGCTACTTTACATGGAGTTGGAGTGAGAGAAGTTCCATTAACCTCTACATTTCAATTGGATGTTGAAGCCATACTTCAGGCAGCAGATCAAAAGACAAAACTTCTTTTCATTCCAACTCCCAATAATCCGACGGGAAATAGCTTTGATCCTTATGATCTTAAAACACTTGTTGAAAACTTCAAGGGCTTCGTCGTTATTGATGAGGCTTATGTGGAGTTTGCTGAAGCTCCTTCGGTTCTTTCTTGGCTCCATGAGCACTCCAATTTAATAGTATGTCAAACCTTTTCTAAAGCACAAGGAATGGCTGGAGCAAGATTAGGAATGGCGTTTGCGGACAAAAAGTTGATTTCGTTTTTAAACCGCATTAAAGCTCCTTACAACATCAATTCACTAACACTTGATGTTGCATTGCAAAAATTAAAAGAACAAAATATTGTCCAAGCACAGGTGGCTGTTATTCTTAAAGAACGTTTGCGTCTAGAAGGAGTATTACAAAATTTGTCTTGGGTTGAAACATGTTTTCCTTCGGATGCTAATTTCTTACTTATCCGAGTAGATGATAGCTCACACCGCTACAAGCAATTGATCTCTAAAGGAATTGTAGTACGTAACTCCTCCAAGAATGTGGGATGTGAAAACACCCTTAGGATTTCTTTGGGAACACCTGAGGAAAACAATACATTAATAGAAGTGTTAAGTACATTAGAAAACTAATTATGAAAAAAGTTTTATTCATTGATCGAGACGGAACTTTAGCTTTAGAGCCCAACGACTATCAGCTAGATGCTTTTGATAAATTGATCTTTTATCCTCAAGTATTTACCTATTTAGGGAAAATTGCAAAAGAGTTATCCTATACGCTAGTCATGGTGACCAATCAAGATGGTTTGGGAACGAATCAATTTCCTGAGGACAGTTTTTGGCCCGTGCACAACCACCTTTTAAAAAGCTTTGAACAGGAAGGAGTTGTTTTTGAAAATATACTGATTGATAAAAGTTTCCCAAAGGATAACGCCCCAACCCGCAAGCCTAAAACAGGAATGCTGACTCCCTATCTAGACGAGACAAAGTATGATCTAGCCAATTCTTTCGTAATTGGAGACCGCTTAACAGACATTGAATTAGCCAAAAACATCGGCGCACAGGGTATTTTTATTGCAAATGACGAAGGTTTGGGTGCGAAGGAGGCATCAGGTGGCTTGAATCCATATATCGCCTTAAAAACAACTTCTTGGGAGGATGTTTACCACTTTTTAAAACTCGAACAACGGATTAGGGTTCAAAAAAGAACCACGCATGAAACCGATATTCAATTGAGTTTAAACCTTGATGGTTCAGGACAAAGTGATATTTCTACTGGGATCGTGTTTTTTGATCATATGCTAGATCAGTTGGCACGTCATGGAGGAATGGATCTTTCCCTGCAAGTGAAAGGAGACTTGGAGGTAGATGAACACCACACCATTGAAGATACAGCAATAGTCTTGGGGGAAGCGTTTGCAGCTGCCTTAGGGAACAAGCTGGGTATAGAACGTTATGGCTTTTGTCTACCGATGGATGATTGCTTGGCTCAAGTCGCTATTGATTTTGGCGGTCGTAATTGGTTGGTGTGGGAAGCCTCGTTTAAGCGAGAGATGATTGGGCAAATGCCTACTGAGATGTTTTTCCACTTTTTTAAATCCTTTTCTGATGGGGCCAAAGCCAATATTAACATCAAAGCAGAAGGAACCAATGAGCATCACAAAATAGAAGCTATTTTCAAAGCCTTTGCTAAAGCCATCAAAGTAGCTGTAAAAAGGGATCCAGAGAAAATGATTCTCCCCTCAACCAAAGGAAGTCTATAATTATGGAAGTAGCCATTATTGATTATGGAGCAGGAAACATCAGAAGTTTGCAATTTGCCCTTGAACGTTTGGGGGTGAGAGGGTATTTAACCTCTGATCCTGACCAAATCATCAACGCTGACCAAGTAATTTTTCCAGGGCAAGGCGCGGCACAAAGTGCCATGAATAAGCTGAAGAGGCATGGCTTGGATCAATTAATCCCTCAGTTAAAACAACCCGTTTTAGGGATTTGTTTAGGAATGCAATTGTTGTGTGATTATACAGAAGAAGGAGACGTTGAAGGCTTAGGAATCATTCAGGGAAAAGTAAAACGATTTTCAAACCAATTGAAAGTTCCTCAAATGGGATGGAATACAGTTTATGAAACGCAAACTGCTCTATTTCAAAATATTAAACCTGATGAGTTCATGTATTTAGTTCACTCTTATTTTGTTCCTATTTTATCGGAAACAATTGCCAAAAGTACATACGATCAGCCCTATAGCGTTGCTGTAAATAAAGATAATTTTTATGGGGTTCAGTTTCATCCCGAAAAGAGCAGTAAAGCCGGACAGCAGTTACTTCAGAACTTTTTTAATCTTAGTAAATGAGAATAATCCCAGCCATTGATTTGATTGACGGAAAATGTGTGCGGCTCTCTAAAGGAGATTACAGCACACAAAAAACATATAGCGAAAGTCCGTTGGAAGTGGCCAAGGCCTTTGAAGCCCATGGCATTGAATTTCTGCATTTAGTGGATCTAGACGGAGCTAAATCAAAGCATATTGTAAATCATAAGGTGTTGGAGGTTATCGCGTCTAAAACCAGCCTTAAAATCGATTTTGGAGGCGGACTGAAGTCTGATGAAGACCTTAGAATTGCTTTTGAGTGTGGTGCAAATCAAATTACAGGAGGAAGTATCGTGGTTAAAGAACCGGGGACATTTGAATCTTGGATTCGTTCTCATGGAAGTGAAAGGATCATTCTTGGAGCCGATTTTCAGGGAGATCGTATTGCAACTGACGGATGGTTGGAGACTTCAAGTCATGGTTTGGTTGATTTTGTAGCCAAATACAAAAGCAAGGGGATTGAATTTGTCATTTGTACGGACATTAGCAAAGATGGGATGCTTCAAGGTCCTTCTTTTGCGGTGTATCAAAATTTATTAAAGGAGCAACCTGACATCAAACTCATTGCTTCGGGTGGAATCTCTACTTTTGAAGAACTTCCTAAGCTTGCTGCTATGGGATGTGAAGGAACCATCATAGGAAAAGCGATTTATGAAAACAGAATCCGCTTGAAGGAATTAGAAGATTTTATCCTGAACTCAAATTAGTATGCTGACCAAACGAATTATTCCATGCCTTGATATTAAAGACGGCAGAACTGTAAAGGGGATCAACTTTGTCAATCTCATAGATGCTGGAGATCCGGTTGAGTTGGCACGTCAATATGCCGATCAGAATGCAGATGAGTTGGTATTTTTAGATATTTCAGCCACGGAACAAAAGCGAAAAACCTTAGCTGATTTGGTGCTAAAAGTAGCTGCCGCCCTCGACATACCCTTTACTGTTGGAGGAGGAATTAGCTCTGTAGAGGATGTAGCCATACTCTTGCAAAATGGTGCGGATAAGGTTTCTATTAATTCTGCTGCCGTAAAAAATCCAGCTTTAATCAACGCCTGTGCCCAGCAATTTGGAAGTCAGTGCATTGTTGTAGCAATTGATGCGAAGCAAATTGAAGGTCAATGGAAAGTTCATTTGGTGGGAGGAAAAGTCCCTACAGAATTGGACTTATTTGAATGGGCCAAAGAAGTAGCCGAACGAGGAGCAGGAGAAATCTTATTTACCTCAATGGATCATGACGGCACCAAGGAAGGCTTTGCCAATTCAGCCTTAGCCCAATTATCAGCAGCAGTAAACATCCCTATTATCGCCTCGGGTGGAGCAGGTAAAATGGATCATTTTGTCGATACTTTTACCCATGGAAAGGCCGATGCGGCTCTGGCAGCCAGTATTTTTCATTTTGGTGAAATTTCAATCCCTGAACTCAAAGAACAACTCAAACAACAGCAATTAGCGATACGAATTTAATATGAAAGCACTTAATTTTTCAAAATCAGCCGACGGCTTACTTCCAGCGATTATTCAAGACGCCACCACCAAGAGCGTTTTAATGTTAGGCTATATTAACGAGGAAGCCTTAGCGAAAACTCAAGAAACAGGAAACGTTACCTTTTTTAGTAGAACGAAAAACCGCCTCTGGACCAAAGGAGAGGAGAGTGGTAATTTCCTGAAATTGGTGAGTCTCAAAGAAGATTGTGATCAAGACACCTTATTGATTCAAGTAAAGCCGCAAGGACCTTGCTGTCATAAGGGAACGGATACTTGTTGGGAGACAGCAAACGAATCAAGTTTTGGTTTTTTGAGTCAACTTGAAGAGACTATTAAAGCTAGAAAAACAGACGATAGTGATGACAGTTATGTTGCCTCATTATTTAGAAAAGGGATCAATAAGATTGCTCAAAAAGTAGGCGAGGAGGCCATTGAAACGGTCATTGAAGCCAAGGATGAAAACGAAGAGTTATTCTTAAATGAAAGTGCAGATCTATTGTTTCACTATCTGATATTACTCCAAGCGAAAGGATATTCTTTACACGATATATCAGCTGTTTTAGAGGCAAGAAGTCGCTAATTTTCTTTCATGCCTCAGAAAAAAATGTATTTTTGTTCTACTTCAAATCACAAATAAACAATACAATGAAAAAAATAGTTTTAGCTCTTTCTTTATTGATTTTTTCTTGTAGCACCCAAGATTCCAAAAAAGAGAAAATTGCTTTTGAACAAGTCTTAGAAGCTTACTATCAAGAGAGTTTATCTCTCTACAAAATCAATGCGACTTATCAGGGGGATACCCGCTACAATGATACCCTCCCCAATACCCTTTCTCTAGAATTTAAAGAGAAAGAGAAGGCATTTTATCGTTCTTATCTTAATAAGATTAAGACGTTTGATGACAGCTCCCTTTCGGAGGATGCTCTTTTAAGTAAAAAAGTATTGATTTGGGAATGTGAAATGAGTCTCAAGGGGATGGAATTTCCCAAAGACAAAATGCCCATTGATCAAATGTGGGGTTTTCAACTTAGCATGGGACAGTTAGCCAGTGGTCAAGGGGCGCAACCTTTTAAAACGGTTCAAGATTATGAGAATTGGCAAGTGCGTATTCAAGGTTATTTGGCTTGGCTGGACAATGCCCAAGAAAGCATGAGAGAAGGTATGGCTATCGGTTGGGTTTTGCCTCAATCCTTAATCAAAAAAGTACTTCCTCAGCTTGCGGAAATGACTACTCGAGATCTTGACCAACATCTTTTTTACAGTCCAGCGCGTGATTTTCCTGCAACTTTCTCTGAGGAAGAAAAAGCCCATTTGACAGAGGTCTACACAAATATGGTGTTAAATCAAATTGTGCCTGCCTATCAAGAACTTCATGACTTTATGGCTACGGAGTATTTTGAAGCGGCTCGAACCACCAGCGGATTCAACACTTTAGAAGGAGGCGACGCCTATTATGCTTACTCCATTAAAAAATATACAACCACTACCTTGAGCGCTGAGGAAATTCATCAATTGGGATTGAATGAAGTGGCTCGTATCGGTCAAGAAATGGAAGCGGTGAAAAAGCAAGTCGGCTTTGAAGGGGATTTAAAGTCCTTTTTTGATCACGTTCGTAATAAAAAAGAGTTGATTCCTTTTTCAGATCCACAAGAAGTTATCGATAACTTTTACGCCATACAAAAGAAGATGCTCCCTCAGGTGAATAAACTTTTTGATCTGCAACCCAAAACAGCCTTTGAAGTTCGCCGAACAGAAGCGTTTAGAGAGGCTTCAGCGAGTGCAGAATACAACCAAGGCTCCTTGGACGCCACTCGCCCTGGAATTTTTTACGTACCCATTCCTGATGTAAATAAATACAATCTATTTTCAGATGAGGATTTGTTTTTACACGAGGCAATTCCTGGGCATCATTTTCAAATTTCTTTGCAACAAGAAAATCCCGCCATTCCCTCTTTTCGAAAAGACTTATGGTACAGCGCGTATGGAGAAGGGTGGGCGTTATATACCGAATCTTTAGGGGAAGAGTTAGGATTGTATCAAGATCCTTATCAATATTTTGGGATGCTGGGAGCTGAAATGCATCGCGCCATCCGTTTGGTTGTGGATACAGGACTCCACGCTAAAGGTTGGACACGCGAACAAGCCATTCAATATTCCTTGGATAATGAGGCCGAATCGGAAGCCAGTATTACTTCTGAAATTGAACGCTACATGGCCAATCCTGGACAAGCTTTATCGTATAAAATAGGACAGTTGAAAATTCGTGAATTACGTCAACGTGCGGAAACTGAATTGGGATCGGCTTTTGATATTAAGGTTTTTCACAGAAAAGTTCTTGAGTCGGGCTGTGTTCCTTTGCACCTTTTAGAAGAGAAAATTAACCGTTGGATCAAAACAACTAAAATTTAAAGCTTATATCTTATGCAGGTCGTTAACCCTGAGGTATTTACCTTTTTTAAAGCCCTATCTAAAAACAATTCCCGAGCCTGGTTTGAACCACAAAAGCCGAGATTTAAAGCTTTAGAAACGGAATTCAAAGCTTTTGGAGAAACGCTCAAAGCCTCGATGAACCAAACCGATGAGATTGATCGGGTAAAACTTTTTCGAATTTATCGTGATGTGCGCTTCTCAAAAAACAAAACGCCTTTTAAAACCCACTTTGGAATGAGTTTCAATCGCAAAAAACCACATTTACGCGGAGGTTATTATATTCATATTGCACCGGGAGAATCCTTTCTTGCAGCTGGATTTTGGAATCCCAACAAGGAAGACTTGTTTCGCATTCGTAAGGAAATGGAAATGGATGCAGATGAATTTAGAGCTTTATTGAAAGATCCCACTTTTATCAAAGCTTGGACGGGGCTAGAGGGGGAAGAAGTAAAAACGGCTCCCAAAGGCTTTTCTAAAACACATGACAATATTGATTTGATTAAGAAAAAGCAATATTTATTTATTAAAAAGCTTGAGGATAAAGCGATTTTAGCCCCCAATTTTCAAGATGAAGTAATACATCATTTTAATGCCATACGCCCTATTTTTAATTATTTTTCCAATGTACTGACTACCGATTTAAACGGTGTTTCCATCCTTTAAAATTCTATTTATGAAAACCTTTTATACCCAATTCGTGGCAAGCTTAAGTCTTGTCTTTTTAATTTCGGGCTGTGCGGCGCTCCAGTCAAACAACTCTACCAAACCCCTCGTCATTGAGGCCGCTATTGACTTGGTAAACATCCAAGAGGATAAAGTTCAAATTACTATTCGCCCTAGTTCCTTAGCAGGGGATGAAATTGTTTTTTACATTCCGCAGATTGTGCCTGGGACCTATGAATATTCCAATTTTGGACGATTTGTTGAAGACTTTAAAGCTTTTGACAAAAAGGGGAATCCCGTTGCAGTATCAGCTATAGATCAAAACAGTTGGAAGATTTCGGCTGCCAAAAAGTTAGGTAAAATCACCTACTGGGTAAATGATACGTTTGATGGACCCGGAGGAGAAGAAATCTATCCCATGGGGGGAACCCATTTTGATAGCGACAAAACCCATTTACTCAACTTGCATAGTATGATTGGGTATTTTAAGAACATCAAAGAAAGTCCTTACCGACTTTCGGTGCGTTCACCCAAGCATTTAAAGGCTTTTACATCACTTCCTGCAATTTCAACGAGTGATTCTTTAGACGTCTTCAATGCCAAACGCTATTTTCACATCATTGACAATCCTATTTTATATAGTGAACCCAATGCCGTTTCGTTTGATTTAGACAACATTAAGGTGGGTTTAGCGATTTATTCGCCTTCAGGAACACACCAAGCAGCTGCCTATCAAGAAGCAATTCAAGAGATGATGGTGGCGCAAAAGAAGTTTTTGGGAGCATCCAACAATACAACTAGTTATGATATTTTATTGCATTTGATGGACATGGAAACACTACGGTATTATGGAGGAATGATGGGTGCATTGGAACATCACACCTCAACGACGGTTGTTTTTGCAGACGCAATGCAAGCTGCAGAGTTAACACAAAATTTGGTGGATGTAGTTTCCCATGAATTTTTTCATACCCTCACTCCCTTAAATGTGCATTCTGAAGAAATCCACAATTTTGAATACAATACGCCCTTAATGTCCAAACACTTATGGATGTATGAAGGAACGACTGAGTATTTTGCTGATTTATTTCAAATCAATCAGGGTTTGATTGATGCCCCTGATTTTTATGGCCGCATGAATGAAAAGATAAGTTATGGTCAGCGTTATGACGACACGATGTCTTTTACAACAATGAGTGCTGGTATCGTAGAAGAACCTTATGCCGCTAATTACGGAAATGTATATCAGAAAGGGGCACTAATTAATATGTGCTTGGACATCTTGATCCGTGAAAAGAGTGGAGGAGAAAAGGGAATTCTTTGGGTCATGAAGAATTTAGCACAACGCTATGGAAAAGACAAACCTTTTCAGGATGCAGATTTAATCGATGAGATTGTGGCCATGACCTATCCTGAGGTTGGGAACTTCTTTAAAACTCATGTTGAAGGCACCACTCCCATTAATTACAATGATTATCTTTCAAAAGTAGGTTTGACAGAAGGCGAAACTCAAATGAAACTCCCTGCTGTTATTTTTAAAGATGCGCAAACGCCTGTATTTACTGCACAATATTCTGAAGATAATGTTCGTTTATTCGTGATCTCAGGATTAAACAGCTCTTTGGAGGCAATGGGAGTTCAACCAGGTGATGTCATGTTAGGCTTGGATGGACAAATGTTCCCTGAAATCAATCAAGAGAATAGCACCGCTATTAATGCTATTTTTAATTCTAGTTTTATGTGGGATGCAACAAAAGAATTCACTCTGACGGTAGCCCGCGATGGAGAAACACTAAACCTTTCGGGGAAAGTGGGAGCTCCTAGTATGACCGTGTCCGGAATTGTTGAAGATGCAGAAGCTTCAGAAGCGGCTGTGACCTTGCGCAAAGCTTGGTTGTTTAATTAGTAAGGCCTTCCAATGCGGTTAAAAGTACTTCCTGCACTAATTCCGTTTCTTGTATAGGGAAAATATGTCCTTTGCCCTCTACGGGATAAAGCCTAAAGTGTTTTGTGTCAAAATGCTGTTTCGCAAACTCTGTATTGGGAGCGTACGGGACTATATTGTCTTTAGTGCCGTGTAGCATAAAAACTGGATTTTGTATTTTTTTCCATTCTTGGGTTAAGCTTGAAAGGGAGCTGGCATGCGCTCTTTTTTCTTTTTGCGCAACAACAAAACTTGCAAGGACAAACCATCGGGTTAATTTCCATTCGGCCAGTCTCCCCATGGCAAAATAGCGTTCTGCATTTGGATCCAATGCGGGTGCCAAGAGCACTGCACCTCCTATTAAGTGGGGACTGTTTAAAGCCATCTTGGCAGCAATAGGACCCCCATAGGACCAACCGACAACCAGTCCTGGATTTTCAACACTCGAATACCGTTTGATTTGAGGGCAAAGACTGGCGGCTTGTTGAATGATGTCAGGATAGGCTTTGCCGTACTCTGAATAGCCATAACCCAAACGGTCAAAGCTAATCAGATTGGCTTGGGTATTCAATAGACTGTCAGTCAGGTAAGCATTGAAATTATCACTAGAACCTGGAGCTCCATGAACAAAATAGAGGGTTGGTAAAAGGGAGTCATAGGCTTTGGAATGTATATGTCGTAGGGAGTGCCCTTGGTAGGTTACATAATGGGTTTGCGCTTTTAATCCTTTCTTGGCAAATTGCTTGAGGACTTTTTTATCTGAGGTTCTAAAACTTGCCCAAGCACCACAAGCGGAAAAGATCAACAGGGATAGGAAAGCGCTTAAAAGTAAAATTATTTTTTTCTGTGCCTTGCGAACCCTCCGCTTTTGATCGGGTAGGTAACATACCTTCAAAGAGTCATTAAAAAGTCTGATACTGTTTTTAAGTCTGGCTTTCATTGTATGATTTGGAACTCTAAAGATAAAAGAAATAATAAAACCGCAATTACGATTCTTGAGCACTTGATTGCTCTTCAAAGAGCTGTACTTGATCTTTAAGACGCTCAATGACCATTTGCATCATCCGTTTGTTCAAAGCCGAAGAATTGAGTATATAGTGTTTGTATTCAGCAACCGTGAATTGTCCCAATACCATTCCCTTGACCGAATTACGGAACTTTTGATCTTTGATCAAGCTATTTTCAATATAACGTAGACGTTTTTCTAAATTCAAACTGTAAAAAACTCCTTTGCGCTTTTCGATATAATTACTGAAAACCACAAGGAATAAGGGGTTTTGTAGCTTTAAAATCGGACGGAGGGTTTCATTCTGAAACCGCTCGTCTGCACTCATGTTGTCAAATTGGATTGTTTTCTTAATCTGAGGACGAATACGCACTAGATCATTGGGTCGGTCGTTCATGGTTCTTTTTTACTAAAATACCGCCTTTTGTGCTACCACTGAAAGAAAAGGGGAGGGGATTATTCACAGGATTGTGAACATAAGATAGTTATATGATCGCTTTTTTGGATTACTTTTTGATTCCAATATTTTATGTTCAAGCAATTAAAAAAAAAACACAATTAAACAGACAAACTCAATACTGCTCTGGCAGGTATTGAATCAAATCGGTAGTGGTAATAATCCCAATGAGCTTTTCATCTTCTACCACGGGCAGGGCATGAAATTCAGCTTTTAGAAAAATTTCAGCAGCTTCTTTAATCGTCGTGGTAGGAGGGATGCATTGGGGGTTTCGCACCATGATTTGTTCTAAACTAAACAGAGAATACACAGCCGTATCGACTTTAAAGTTATTGGGATCATAACTGTCCACAAAACTAATCCGTGCCAAGTCGGTCATACTAAGGATACCCACAATTTTTTCTCCTGAGACGATGGGGAGATGACGCATTTTATGCTCTTTAAACTGTTTTTCGGCTTCTGCCAGTCCATCGTTTTGATTCAAAACAATGGGGTTTTGGGTCATGATCTGACGAATGGGTTCGCGTTGTTTCATAAGAGTTGGATTTAGAATTAAAAATAATAAAAAGGTTTCCTGCAAAAAATGATTACTATCAGTGTTAAGAAGTGTTATAAGAGGGGAGTAGGGGTTCGAAATCTTGAGTTAGCGACATAAAAAGCCCAGGAGATAGGCACTGGGCATGGAAGATCAATAAAAGGGTCTTTTATTTTTTCTTAGTGATCAGGTTGATCAGAAACAATACTACAATAGCACCAATGGCTCCAGTAAGGATGGCACCGATCCATCCCTCTCCGAGGTGGATACCCAGAACACCAAAGAGCCAATTTCCCACAAAACTTCCTACAACACCTACAATGATGTTTCCTAAAAGTCCAAGGCTAGTTCCCTTGTACATTAAACTTCCTAGCCATCCTGCGATAGCTCCGATAATAATTGTTGCAATAATTCCCATTTGTTAAAGATTTAGGTTAATGAATATATAGGATTTGAGTAACAAACCTTCCAAGACTTCGAAAGAGCAAGCACCTAGCTAAGGAAAAAAGTAAAGTGAATACATCATAGGTTATCTGTGTTTGGGTTTGTTCTTGAATTCTAAAGTACTAAAAATAAACCAATCAAGATAGGGTGAGGGGTGTGGGGTAGACTTAGTCTCCTTTGGCTGTTGTGACTAAGGTTTTTAACAATCCATTTTGGTATTTATCATTCATCAATTGCCAAAACATAATACCCCCCAACTTTTCTTTTTTGGCGTATTCCGTTTTAAGGACAATGGAACGTTTGTTGTCATAGGTTAGAAAGAGTTGGTTTTCTTCATCATAAGCGTAGGGAGCCTTTGCTATATCGTCCCAATAAAATTGAAAGTTTTGAGTGATACTATCAAAGTGAATTTGATTTACCCCTCGTTTAAAATTTCCAGATTGATACAAACCTTGATTCATAGGAGGGACATTTTCAAAAATACGTCCGTAAAAAGCGGCTCCGATAATTATTTTTTGAGCAGGAACCCCTTGATTTATTAAATATTGAATCGCTTGATCGGCAGAACGAATTTGGGTGGGAGTAGAGTACAAGGGCGTATGGTGACCGGTAGTCTTACTGTAGCCTCCAACCATATCATAACTCATGAGGTTTGCATAATCCACAAGTGGCATTACTTTCTCCCAGTCAATGGCACGTTCCAAATATTCAGGGAAGCCACCCGCAGCAAAACTCAGCAAGGATTTTTCGGGAAGGTGTTGACGCAATTGCAACATTAATTTCGTGAAATTATCTCTATCAGCCTCTTGATATAAATGTCCAGGAGGACCTTGAACCACGGGGTATTCCCAGTCTAGGTCAATTCCGTCGGCATTGTAATCGGCAATAATCTGTGCGGTGGAGGCAGCAAATTCTTTTCTTCCTTCTGAGGTGTTGAATACCTCAGAACATGTCTTACAGCCACCCCAACCCCCTAAGGAAACGAGGACTTTCAGCTTAGGGTAGATTGTCTTTAAGCCTGTTAACTGCTGCAGACTAATCGAATCTTGGACATTATCAACAGCCAGTTTATTCCCTTTGAGGTGCAAAAAACTGTAGATCAGTTGATCTACTCCCTCGAGATCATAGTTTTGAATGCTTGTGCCATCTCCTGAATAATAAGCGATGACTTGGGGGATATACTTTGTTTTTACGGTTGTGCTGGAAGTGCAATAATTAAATAATAAGACTAATGAAACACAGGCTATTGTAGAAGGGGACTTCAATTTCATGAGATAAATATTTGATTAAATATACTTGAAAATGAAAAGAATCGATCAAACGAAGACATTAGATTTTATTAAAATAATTCCTAAAATGTTTTTTTTTACAGCAAATATGTACTTTAGCAAGTAACCAATCACTATGAAAACTAAGGATAACCTACATTTTAGAAGCTGCGCTATCCCTTTTTTCAACCTTGGGATATTCTGGGACTTCAACCCGTATGATCGCATCCAAAGCTGCAGTCTCAGAAGGCTTAATTTTCCGTCATTTCACCAATAAAAAAGGATTGCTGAATGCCCTTTTGGAAATCGCTAAGGGGGATATTGCTGAGCTTTATGGTACAGCACTAAAGTTAGAACATCCCAAAGTGTTTTTAAAACAACTCCTTTCGGTACCTTTTCAAATTAAGGAAAACAATAGCGCACTTTGGCGTTTTGTCTATGGCCATCAGTGGTTTGAACCTAAATTGATGAAATTAATTTCAACTCCGATCCAAGAGCGTGTTGTTGAGTCTTTTAAAAATATAGGTGTCTTAGATCCTCAAACTGAAGCCGATTCTTTTTTGATCTTCTTGGAAGGATTGACCACGCAGATGCTGCTCAAGAAAACCTCAAATTCTTTTTCTATTGCGGAACATATAGCTCGAAAGTTTAACTTGTGACGATTTTGTAAGTACTCACTTTTACATCATTAATGCCCTTTGATAGAGAAATGTATTTAAAAGTGTAAAACGGATCTATCACACCTATTAATTAAACCCCACGTAAGCACTATAATTTATATTATGTAAAATAGAATATGATCTTTATAAAATTGTATATTTGAAATCATTAAAACCTCACATCATGAAACTTTTAAAACGTATTTTGTTTGTTCTGCTCTTTCTCGTTGGAATTGCTGGGCTTTATTTTATTTATGGTTTGTATATCAACCCAAAAAGTCCTTTAGATCATGCCGAATATAAAAAGGGTGATACGGAAGTCAGTATTCGATATTATCGTCCCTACAAAAAGGATCGCTTAATTTTTGGTACTAAAGAAGACGGTGCACTCGTTCCCTATGGTGAATACTGGCGTTTAGGAGCTAATTTAACCACAAAATTGAAAACAAATACCGACCTGAGTTTTGCAGGGCGTTTGTTAAAAGCAGGAACCTATGGACTCTACACCTATCCTGAAAAAGAAAATTGGGTGGTAGTCGTTCATACCAAAACGGGTGGATTTAGTTTTGCAGAGCCGGATTCTTCGGGTATTATCATGAAAATTAATACTGCCACTCAGGTTTTAGATAAGTCCTTAGAACAATTTACCATAGATTTTGTAGATAATTATCTCAGAATGCGCTGGGACACAACTCAAGTGACCATACCGATTGATTGATGCGGAAGTTCTTTCAATCGCTTTATCGCCTTTTAAAGGCTGTTGTTGTCATTCTTTTTCTGGGAGGAATCACCTACTACTTTATTGATAAAATACAAGAGAAAAATAATTTAATGGATATTGAGGAATACAGTCCAAAGTCAACTTTGGTCTTGCCTGAAAACATAATCAAAAGAGCTAAATTTCCTTTTATTGATGTACATAACCATCAATTTGACATGCCAGTCAAAGATCTTTCCAAATTGGTGAATGAAATGGACAGCCTCAATATGGCATTTATGGTCAATTTGAGTGGCTTTAGAGGACTCTATCTTCGTAAATCTCTCGAAAACATAGAAGAAAATGCCCCTACTCGCTTCGGTTTGTTTCTCAATATAGATTTTGAAACCATTGACGATGATGATTTTGCTGAAAAGCAAGTTGCCTTGATTGATTCTGCCGTTGCTGCAGGCGTTATAGGACTTAAAGTATATAAATCTTTAGGCTTGACGGACACCGACAAAGAAGGAAATCGAATACAAGTCAACGATCCCCGTTTGGACCCTATTTGGGAGGCTTGTGGTGCTCATAATATTCCCGTACTCATTCACACAGGAGAGCCCGCCTCATTTTGGAAACCAAAAGATAAATACAACGAACGTTGGCTTGAGCTTCGTCAAAAGCCGGGCCGATATCGTGATCCAGCAACCAATCCTTCTTTTGAAGAAGTAATGGCTGAACAACATGCAATCTTTGAAAACCATCCCAATACTACTTTTATTAACGCCCATTTGGGTTGGATGGGGAGTGATTTAGACCAGTTGGGGAAACATTTGGATCAATACCCTAACGTAATGACCGAAATTGGAGCTGTATTGGCAGAGCTTGGACGTCAACCCAAAAGAGCCCATCAATTTTTTGTAGCGTATCAGGATCGGATTTTGTTTGGAAAGGACAGTTATAAAGTCAGTGAATATTACACTTATTTTAGGGTTTTAGAAACCGAAGATGAGTATTTTGAATATTACCGAAAGCGCCATGCGCACTGGAGAATGTACGGTTTGGGTCTCCCCGATACCATATTGCAGAAAGTATATTACAAAAATGCTATTCGGCTTTTTCCAAATATAGATTTAAACCTCTTAAAACATTAAATAATGCTATTAGTCAATACCCCTGTAGTCCCCAACAAAACCATAATCGAAACCTTTGGAATCGCTCGTGGAAGCACAGTTCGTGCTCGAAATGTAGGTCAAGATATTTTTGCTGGACTTAAGAATATTATTGGTGGAGAAATCAGTGAATACACCAAGCTTCAAGCGCAGTCGCGTGAACAAGCCCTTCAGCGAATGATAGAAGATGCCGAAAAAATGGGAGCGAATGCGATTGTCAATGTTCGCTTGACAACTTCCATGGTCATGCAAGGTTGTTCGGAGATTTTGGCTTATGGAACAGCTGTACTAGTTGAATAGATGGAATTATTTATTCTTCTTGCAGCAGCTGTACTTCTTGTGTATTTAATTTTTAAACGTATCGAGGATAAAAAGAAAGAAAATTTTGAGGATCGGGAGAATTAATTCTTAGTTCCCATAAATACATTGACTCCCTTGGGTATGGGGTTTCCAGTGGTTCTTCGAAAACTTACTATTTGTCCCGTGTGATAAATCACATCCTCTATCGGACCATTTATTAAATTCCATACCGGAAAATGCGACCGCTTCCCTTGGCGTTCAAAAACGACTTCCATTTTGGTAATGTCAGCTGCTGAGGCTTGCAGCAAATTTTTTGTAGCCTCATCCAGAAGTTTTAAGGTTTCTTTTCTCAATACAGTATAGTCATCGAAGCGCTCGGTTTCGGGTCTGATGTTGCTTTCATTTACTGTGGTGTTCTTGATAACCAAAGCCAAACTGTAAATGTGTTGTAGCGTTTCTAAAGCGGATTGTGCTTCGGGAGTAGGACGGTATTTTAAATCATCTTCTTTAAGCTCATAGGTTGCCCAGTGATAACGAAACCCTACCCCTTGAACTATTCGTGCTAATGTTGTACCTGCTGTTACTTGTTCAGGGGCTTTGGGTATGGAGGAAAAAGGGAGTTGTTCTTGTGCCATAACTTGTATTGAAATAAGAAGTACTAAAAGGAAGTCGCGCATCAGTAGGGTTTAAAATTCTAAATTAAGTATTTTTGAATTCTAAAACATTAATTATGGACAAGAAACTCAACAGTCTTGATGCTCTTGCAAGTATAAAGTTTGACAACTTAGCTCCAGACACAGACCCTCTTCCCGATCTCCCTGAGGAGTTTGTCAAACAATATTTAGAAGCCCATTTTAGTAATAAAGGACGGGCTGGAAAAACAGTAACCATAATCAAAGGCTTTGATGGTGACCTTAAAGATTTGAAAGCCTTAGCAAAAACATTAAAAAATGCTGTGGGTGTGGGAGGAACGGTCAAGAATGGTGAAATCATCATTCAAGGAAATTATCGTGACGCATTAATTACCCTTTTAACCGAAATGGGTCATCAAGTCAAACGTGTGGGTGGTTAGACCTACCAATCAATAGGCGTCTTTCCATTTGTCTTGAGATATCTATTACATTGACTAAAGTGCTTGTTTCCAAACCAATACCCCCGATTAGCACTTAATGGAGAAGGGTGTCTCGCAGTTAAAATCAAATGCTTTTTGGGATCAATAAATTTAGCTTTTTGCTTTGCAAATCCTCCCCAAAGGAGGAAAACCAAGCCTTCTTTATTTTCCGATAGCTTTTGAATTACAGCATCTGTTAAAGTTTCCCAGCCTTTTTTTTGGTGACTCCCCGCCTCTCCTTCTCGTACACTCAAGCTAGCATTGAGTAATAAAACTCCTTGTTTTGCCCAGCGTTCCAAATTCCCACTTGTTGGGTAGGGTATTCCTAAATCATGCTCCACTTCTTTAAAAACATTAACCAAAGAGGGAGGATGTTTTATTCCGTCAGGAACAGAAAAAGACAAGCCATGAGCTTGTCCAGCACCGTGGTAGGGATCTTGTCCCAATAAGACGATTTTTACTTGATGGTAATGACAATGCTCAAATGCATTGAAAATAAAATTTTCAGCGGGGTAACAGCTGTGATTTTGGTATTCCATTGTAAGAAAAGTTGTCAATTCTCTAAAATAGAAACTTTCAAATTCGGTCTGCAGGGGTTTTTCCCAGCTGGAATGTATCTGCAACGTCATGAATTTATTACTTTTGCAGGGCTAAGTTAAGAAAATTCAAATGGCAAAAATTCCAAAAAAAACACTAGAAGATCTAGAGTATTTTGAAGTACTCCGACAATGTTCGGGTTTTGCTATCACTCCCCTAGGTAAAGAAGCTTGTCTTGAAATCCTTCCAATTACTGAAGAAAAACAACTACTCAATGATTTAAAAGCCGTTTCCGAATTTAAATCCTCTTTTGAGAATGAAAATCGAATCCCTAACCATGGATTTGAACCTTTACTTTCTATTTTTTCTCTGTTGAGTATTGAAAATAGCGTATTAGATATATCCGTATTTCGTGTCATTGCTGCCAATACAGAGACCACCAATACCCTACTCCAATTTTTAAGCAAATTCAAAACCTACTATCCTACCCTCTTTGGTTTTACAGAAGAATTATATGTAGATAAAGAAATTAAAAAGACAATCGATGGAGTAATTGATCGGTTTGGAGAAGTACGCGATAATGCTTCCGACTCACTTTATCTCATTCGAAAGCAAATTCAACAATTACGTTCTAAGATTAGCAGTAGTTTCAATAAGGCCTTAAGTCAATATCAAGCCGCTGATTATTTGGATGATATTCGGGAATCGGTCATTGACAACCGTCGTGTATTAGCAGTAAAAGCAATGCATAGGAGAAAAGTAAAGGGAGCGATTATGGGAAGTTCCAAAACAGGAAGTATCGTTTTTATGGAGCCCGAGACAACCAATGCTCAGAATCGTGAATTACAAAACCTTTTGTTTGAAGAAGGAGAAGAAATCAAAAAAATATTAAGTCAACTCACAGATTATTTTCGCCCTCATCTCCCCTATTTGAAGCAACAACATGAGTTTTTATTGGCATTAGATGTGGTTTATTCTAAAGCCCGCTATGCCCAAGAAATTGATGCCATTCTTCCTGCGATTGATCTAAAGCAAAGAAGTGTTCAATACAAAGCGGCATATCATCCTTTGTTGTTGCAATCACATCGACTAGAAAATAAAGTCACGCATCCTCAAGATGTCTATTTGCATCCTGAAAAGCGAATTGTAGTTATTTCTGGACCTAATGCCGGAGGAAAGAGTATTACTTTGAAAACCGTAGGTCTATTGCAATTGATGTTACAAAGTGGTATGTTGATTCCAGTACACGAGTCCAGTGCCGCTTGCCTTTTTCAGCAAATTCTAACCGATATTGGTGACAATCAGTCCATAGAAAATCACTTGAGCACCTATTCCTATCGTCTAAAAAATATGAAATATTTTTTGCGAAAGTGCAATGCCAACACCCTGTTTTTAATTGATGAATTTGGAACAGGCTCCGATCCTGAATTAGGAGGAGCTTTGGCCGAAGTAATTTTAGAAGATTTCTACCAACGAGAAGCATTTGGAATTATTACCACGCATTATTCAAATTTAAAAGCTTTGGCCAATGAGCTTCCTTATATGGTGAATGCTAATATGCAATTTGACAACAAAACACTGGAACCTATCTATAAATTGATGATGGGTGAAGCCGGGAGTTCGTTTACGTTTGAAGTTGCTCAAAAAAATGGACTTCCCTTCAGTCTAATCAATCGTGCGAAGAAGAAAATTGAAAGAGGAAAAGTACGTTTTGATGCGACCATCGCAAAATTACAAAAGGAGCGTTCACAAATGATGAAAACCGGAGCGTCACTAAAAGAAAAAGAAACAAAAGCGGCCGTCGAGAGTGAACGCATGGAAGAAATGAATGCAAAGTTAAAAGCGAAACTAGTGAGTTACCAGGAGTTGTTTGATCAGAATCAACGCATGATCGTATTGGGAAATAAAATTAACGATATTGCAGAACGCTTTTTTGAAAACAACAAAAAACGCCCCCTAATTGCCGAGTTATTGCGTACCATTGAAACGGAAAACGCGAAACGAAAACGGAAAACAGCATCGGTTGCCAAAAAAGAACGAGAAACTAAAAAGAAACTCAATGAAGAAGTAAAGAAAGAGTTAGTGGTAGTTCGTAAAGAAAAAAAGAAACAGAAAAAACAAGCGCCTATTCCAACGAAACCAAAGATCCGTCTGAAGGTGGGAGATCGAGTCCGCATGTTTGATGGCCGATCTGTTGGGAGTATTGACTCCATTGAAAAGCAAAAAGCAGTAGTGAACTACGGCATGTTTACCACTCAAGTCAGTTTGGATTTGCTGGAATTTGTAGAGGGAGAAAAGGGCAAGAAGTGATGTGTTTCTAAATACAACTCCCCAAGAAAATATGTTTTGACTAGAAGCGTTATTTTATAATTATTAATTTAGAATTAAAATAGAATTAATTATTAACCTCAAATTTTTTTCAAATGAAAGAATTCAAAAAATTCATCAGTCGTGGAAATGTTCTTGACATGGCAGTCGGACTCATTCTAGCCACTTATTTTGGTGCCATTGTCAAATCCTTAGTCAATGATGTAATTATGCCTCCTGTAGGGATTTTATTGGGTGGTGTTGATTTTTCTTCTTTAAAACTCATCATTCAAGAAGCACGTGGTGAAACTGCAGAAGTTGCCATTCAGTATGGTGTTTTTATCAACACGGTTATTACTTTTTTAATTGTTTCTTTTGCAATTTTTATTGTAATCAAGGGGATTAACAAAGCTCAGGAACGTTTGAAAAAAGAAGAAGAAGAAGCTCTCGCTCCTACTCCAACACTTTCAAAAGAAGAGGTTTTGTTAACTGAAATTAGGGATTTATTAAAAAAGTAATTCCACCGTCACTTTTTTTAGAGAATACTCAAGCTTACAATCATGTCAAAAACTAAGGTTCCTTCTTGGTTTAAAATCACAGTCATTCTGGCTGTGCTATGGAATTTAGCGGGAATATTCAGTTTTTTTCTACAAATCACATTAACTCAAGAATACATTTCAGGTTTACCAGCTGCTGAACAAGCTCTTTTGAATCATACTCCCCTATGGACCAACATCGCCTTTGCTTTGGTGGTTTATGGTGGTGCAATTGGTTCTATTGGTTTATTAATTCAAAAAGCTTGAGCTAGATTGCCCCTGTTGATTTCTTTAATCGTTGTTTTTTTACAAATGAGTTATTGGTTATTTTTCACCACAGCAGTTGAAGTGTATGGCTCTGGCACTTACATTATGCCAGTAAGCGTAATATTGATCGCCTATTTATTATTCAGCTTATGCAATAAAGGAATTAAAAAAGGCTATATCACTTAGTCCTTTAACTTTCCGATTGATTTTCCTACAATCATTGAAACGGCTGCATCTCCAGTAACATTAACAATAGTACGACACATATCTAGGGGGCGGTCTATGGCAAAAATTAAAGCTAACCCTGCTTCTGGAATTCCAGCTTGAGCCAAAACAATTACTAACATCACAATCCCTGCACTAGGAACAGCTGCAGTACCAATTGATGCTAAAGTAGCTGTAAAAACAATACCAAGTTGTGCGCTCAAGCTTAGATCCAAACCAAAGGCTTGCGCAATAAAAACGGCAGCAACACCCTGATAAACAGAAGTTCCGTCCATATTGATTGTCGCTCCTATGGGCAATACAAAACTTGCGACCTCCTCGTCTACACCCAAATTTTCTTCAACGCATTCCATCGTTACTGGAAGTGTTGCAGCACTAGAACTGGTAGAAAAAGCCAGTAATTGAGCGGGGGCTATTCCTTTCATAAAAAAGGGGATTTTCTTTTTTGTAAAGACACGGACTAAAACCATGTATACCACAATCATTGAGGCTAGGCCTAACAACAAAGTAATTGCGTAGAGCGCTAATGCTTGAAAAAGTTCTAAACTAGGAGCTTCGACCACCAAGGCGGCTAAAAGGGCAAAAACACCATACGGAGCGGCAAGCATGATAAGGTCTATAAGTTTCAGAATAATATCATTAAAAGAATCAAAGAATTTTTTTACTGGTTTCACTTTTTTGCCGGGCAATAAAATCATTCCAATCCCAAAGAATAATGCAAAAAAGATAACTTGAAGCATGTTCCGGTTGTTGGACGCTGCAAGAAAAATATTGGACGGTACCATATCCACTAAAGCTTGGAGAGGTCCAGCCTCTTGCTGTTTGGCAGCGGCTTCCTGTTTGGCTTTAGTATCACTTGAATAGGCTTCTACCAATTCTTGTCTAGTCTCTACACTAATTGATTTTCCAGGCTGTATAATGTTCACTAAAATTAATCCAATCGTAACGGCAGTAAGTGTTGTGATTAGATAAGTTAGAATGGTCCTCCCTCCCATTTGAGAGAGTTTAGAAATATCTTTTAAATCAGAAATTCCTTTAATAAGTGATGCTAAAATTAAAGGAACAGCAATTAATTTTAAGAGGTTGATAAAAATCGTCCCGAAAGGTTTAATGAAATTTCCAATAAAGCTATCTCCCCCTTCAACAAAGGAGAGGACCACTCCAAAGAGCACTCCTAGCAACATTCCAATTAAAATTTTCCAGTGTAAAGCAAGTTTTTTCATGAGGCAATAGTTTATTTATTCGTTCTTTTTTGAAGGCTAAAATCAGCTAAAACTAAGGCAGCCATCGCCTCCACTATGGGGACCGCTCTCGGAACCACACAAGGATCATGTCTTCCTTTTCCTTGCATTTCCACTTTTTCACCTTTTGAATTAATGGTTTCTTGATTTTGCATGATGGTGGCAACCGGCTTGAAAGCAACATTAAAATAAATATCCATTCCATTGGAAATACCTCCTTGAATCCCTCCTGAACGGTTGGTTTGAGTGGTTCCATCTGAATTGAATAGGTCGTTATGTTCACTTCCTTTCATTTGAGTTCCTGCAAATCCGCTTCCGTATTCAAAGCCTTTAACTGCATTAATAGAAAGCATTGCTTTTCCTAATTCAGCATGAAGCTTGTCAAAAGCAGGTTCACCCAGACCCACGGGAACATTTTTGATTACACATGTAATGATCCCACCTACCGTGTCGCCTTCTTTTCTAATTTGTTTAATGTAAGCTTCCATTTCTGCTGCCATTTTAGGGTCAGGACAACGTACTGGATTTTCTTCAATGGTACTAAAATCTGTATCAGAGGGATGGGTGTCCATTGCTAAAGACCCTACTCCAGAAACATAGGCTTGAATTTGCATAGGAGCTAAAAATTGTTTGGCAATCGCCCCTGCAACGACTCGACTTGCAGTTTCACGAGCAGAGCTTCTTCCGCCTCCGCGGTAATCTCGAACTCCGTATTTCTCATCATAGACATAATCAGCATGTGAGGGACGGTAACTGTCTTTTATGTGCGTATAGTCTTTTGATTTTTGATTGGTATTATGAATAGCGAAGCCAATGGGTGTTCCTGTCGTTTTTCCTTCAAAAATTCCTGAATAGAACTGAACTTCATCAGGCTCCTTGCGTTGAGTAACAATGGCAGACTGACCTGGTTTACGTCGGTTTAAATCTCTTTGAATGGCTTCTAGATTCAATTCAATTCCGGCAGGACAGCCATCAATGACCCCTCCAATTGCAGGGCCATGGGATTCTCCATAAGTTGCTAGTCTGAAAAGGGTACCGTAAATATTGCCTGACATAGATATCGTTTAAAACACAAAGATAAAGGTAAAGTTTTGGATTGCCTTTTAGCTAGGGATTTTTTTAACAAGTGCTGCTTTTAAAATTGAAATAGGATGCTGACTTTCTCGTTGCACTCCGTCCATAATTTGATGACGACAACTCGTTCCATTGGCTGCAATTATAACTGCTTTTTCCGTATTTCGTATGGCAGGAAACAGCCGCTCCTCTCCTACTTTCATGCTGACTTCATAATGCTCTTTTTCATATCCAAACGAACCCGCCATCCCACAACATCCTGTATTGAGTAATGTTACAGCGTGATTTTTAGGAAGATTGAGAATGCTGAAGGTGTCTGAGGGTTTGCCAAGCGCTTTTTGATAACAGTGCGCATGAATTTTTATTTCTTTAACATCACTGTTAAATTGATCTTCGTTTAGATTCCCTTTGATTAATTCTTTTGCCAAAAATGTTTCAATGGGATGACAGAACTCAGCCAATTCTTTTGCTTTTTGGGGATAAGAACTCAATTTAGGATATTCATCAATAAAGGTATAGATCGCTGAGGGTTCAATACCTAACAAGGGAGTATGTTCGGAGATAATTCCATGATATAATGCTACATTTCGATCGGCGCATGCTCTGGCTTCATCCAAAAAACCTTTGGAAATATAACTCCGTCCGCTTTCGGTTGAAGCGAGAAATTTTACATGATATCCAAGACCTTCTAAGAGTGCAAAAGCATCTTTACCTATTTGAGTTTCATTGTAATTACTGAACTCATCTAGATATAAATAAACACTTTTGGTATTATGAGTTAACTTATTGTTTATTAAATTTTTATCTAGCGGTTTTTCTAATTTTGGAAGGGCTCTTTTTTCTGCAATTCTCAAACTTTTTTTCAAAACAAAACTCGACAATGGATTTGCAAATAAGAAGTTTTGAAGTCCTCGTATGGGTTGAGCCAGAGAATTAACTTTTCCTACATAAGCAAAAAGTTTATCACGAATCGAACGACCATGACTCTTAGCATATTGATGTAAAAATTCAGCTTTATAGGTAGCAATATCGACACTACTGGGACATTCCGTAGCACAGGCTTTACAACTTAGACATAAATCGAAAACTTCCTTTAATTCCTGACTGTCAAAAGCATTTGGCGTTTTGTTTTGTGTTAAAACCTCTCGAAGGACATTTGCCCTACCGCGGGTATTGTGTTTTTCATCACGAGTTGCACGATAACTCGGGCACATTGTTCCTGAAGGCGCAACAGAACGACATTTTCCAGCCCCATTGCATTTTTCAGCAGCTCTTAATAGACCTTGATCGGAAGAGAAGTCAAAGTGTGTTGTGTGCAGGGGTGTTTCTTTCTGAACCGTTCTAAGGTTTTGATCCATTGCAAATGAATCAACAATCTTGCCTGGGTTAAAGATTGAATGAGGATCAAAGACTTCTTTAATTCGCTTAAAAAGAGCATAGTTTTCTTGTCCCACCACAATAGGAATGAATTCAGAGCGTACGATACCGTCTCCGTGCTCACCACTTAACGAGCCTTTATACTTTTTAACTAAATGCGCAACAGCAAGAGTAAGGGCCTTAAAATCCTTAACCCCTTCAGGAGTCTTAAGGTTCAAAATGGGTCGTAAATGCAACTCCCCTGCCCCTGCATGGGCATAATACACCACTTCTTGCCCAAACTGCTTCATGAGCTCTTGAAACTCCTCAATATACAGTGCCAAATCTTTTAAAGGTACTGCAGTATCTTCAATACAAGCCACTGCCTTGGAATCTCCTACTATATTCCCCAATAAGCCAAGACCTGCGTGTCTTAATTCATTGGCGAGTTCAATTTCATCTCCCCACAACGGAACTGCAGCATAGCTTAAATTAGAATCCAAAACCTTTTTTTCTAAAGCAGAGAGCTCTTTTTTTAGGGTGCTTAAATTGTGGTTTCGTAATTCTAAGAGTAAAATGGCTTTAGGGTCTCCTTTTAAAAAGAAGCGATTTTTTTGGTATCCACTGTGGTTTCGGGTACAATCCAAGATCGTTTTATCCATCAATTCACAGGTGTAGAGATGATGTTCCATTACGGGGTTAACTGCAAGCATTGCTTCTTGTATGCTATTGAAATGTAAGGCCAGCATAACCGAATGTTTAGGAGGAATCGGAACCAAAGAAAAAGTCATTGCCGTGGTTAAAGCCAATGTTCCTTCACTCCCTGCCAGTAGTTTGGCAATATTAAATGCTTCTCCTTGCGGATTTAAAGGATGCTGATTTAATAAAACATCGACTGCATAACCTGTGTTTCTCCGATGAACACTTGCATCTGGAAAATCCGTTGTGATTGCCTTTTGAACTTTTGGGTTACTTAACGCTTCAAATAAAAAATGATAAATTTTCCCTTCTTGTGTATTGTTCTTGAGTTTCGCTTCGAGTTCTTTAGAATCACACGCTTTAAATGTAGATTCTGATCCATCACTCAACAATGTTTCAACGGCAATTACGACATCTCGGGTTACTCCATAACGTATGGAGGTAGTGCCAGAGGAATTATTCCCCAACATTCCTCCGAGTAAACAATACTGGGAAGTGGATGTATTAGGACCAAAAAACAATCCGTGAGGCTCAAGGAATCGATTGAGCGCATCTCGATTGACTCCAGGCTGAACAGTAACTGTTCGATTTTCCACATCTAGATTTAAAATTTCAGTAAAATATTTAGAAACGTCTACGACTATACCAGAACCTACACATTGCCCTGCGAGGGAGGTTCCAGCGGTTCGAGGAATCAGACTTGTCTTATGCGCTAACGCAAAGGAAATGAGTTGCCGAAGATCATTTTTGTTTTTAGGAAAGGCAACCGCCAAAGGAGTCATTTTGTATACGGAAGCATCGGTAGCGTATAACTTTTTATGCAGATCATCCCATTCCAGTTCTCCTTCAAGGCTTTTTTTTAATTTTAGTAATGCTTCTTCCACTTATACTTTACGTTTTACCTCCGTTTTAAGAATCTTCAAGCTAAAGTAAGGATTAGTTCTTCAATTCCCATCAATTATGTAATTTAGCCAAAAGATTAAAAATTATGTTACAGAAATTCATTGGTTTTATAGCGGTCATTCTTGTGCTTACAGCTTGTCAGGGAACATCAAACGCACTTCGTTTGAAAGGAACAGTTGATTTAAGTGATGGGAATTCTGTTCTCCATGTTGTGGCAGACCTGAACAATCAGCCCAAGGTGGTCGATACGCTTGTTGTACAATCGGGTACTTTTGATTTAGAAATTGAAATAACTGAGCCAAGTATTCATTTTTTACAAATTGAAGGGGATCAAGCGAGTTTTCCTTTTATTGCCGAACAAGGAACCGTTAATGTTGAGTTATACAAAGATAGTTTAGGTGTCTCAAAAGCTACAGGAACCACTTCTAATGATGATTTCATGCGATACAAAAATGAGACGCGAGTTTATATCAAATCGTTGAATGGTATTGGTAATGACCTCCAACAAGCCATGATTCTCAAAGATTCTCTACTTTCTCAAGATATACAGGAACAGTATCAAGATGTGCGTGATCAAATAAAAGACTATGAATTAGATTTTATTAGAGCTGCGCCAGATTCTTTCATATCCATTTTAATTTTAGAACGCTTTGTTTCAAATAAAGCCATATCCATTCCCGAAGCAAAAGAAATTTTTGATGGTTTTTCGAATCGCATAAAAACCAGCACCTCTGGAAAGGCCATTGAAGCACAATTGATCCCCTCCGAAAAACCCGAGGTGGGACAACTTGCGCCTACCTTTGAAGGCCCTACTCCTGAGGGAATGGCCTTGTCATTGAAAGATAAATTGGGGAAAGTGACAATTGTTGACTTTTGGGCAAGCTGGTGTCGGCCTTGTCGTGTTGAAAATCCTAATTTAGTTCGTTTGTATCAAAAACACCGCAATAATGGTCTTAACATTTTAAGTGTTTCTTTAGACAAAGGAAAACCACAGTGGGTTCAAGCTATTGCTGATGATGGTTTAGTTTGGGATCACGTTTCCAATTTAAAATTCTGGAATGATCCCATTGCAAAATTGTATCATATCAATTCCATTCCAGCCATGTTTGTTTTAGATGAAAAAGGTGTCATTATAGCAAAAGATATTCGAGGACCTCAGTTAGAACGTAAAATTGATGCTCTTCTTGGAGCCTTATAAGCCCTTTTTCTGATTGCGATAGATCAATGTCCCTGCAATTAAAGTTGTAATACTCAGAATCACTAGCATCAGTTGTGAACTAAACACAACTCGGGGTACAAATAAGATGGTTATGAGAATCCCCCCTATAGCACCTCCAAAATGAGCGGTATGACCGATTTGATCATTTTGTGCTTTCATACCATATAAAGTATAAATCATATACCCAATACCAAATAAGTATCCTGGAATCGGGATGGGAATGAAAAACAACATTAATTCAATCCCAGGATATAATAATAATGCACTAAACAAAACACCAGTAACCGCTCCACTAGCACCCACAGCGCTGTAATAAGGGTCATTGAAATGAAAAAGGTATGCGAAAATGTTTCCTCCCAAAAGGCTTCCAAAATACAGCACCAAAAACGGAAAATTCCCTAATCCATCAACGACAATATTGACAAAAAAATAAAAGGTAACCATATTAAATAAAATATGAGTTATGGAAACATGCAGAAAACCCGAAGTAAGTAATCTGAAATATTCGCCTGCTTTAATCTTATGAATCAAAAAATGATACTTTAAAAAAAAGCTATCATTTTTAAAACCATTTAGGCTTACTAGAACAGTAACACCAATCAATAACAGTGCAACAAGAGGAATATTTTGGATCATAGTATGACAAAACTACCTAAAAACAATAACATGCTATAGGTCAAAAACGATTCCTTGCGCTAAGGGTAACTCTTTTGAGAAATTCAAAGTATTTGTTTGTCTTCGCATATAAGCTTTCCAAGCATCAGATCCACTTTCACGTCCACCTCCAGTTTCTTTTTCACCTCCAAAAGCCCCTCCGATTTCTGCACCTGAGGTTCCGATATTTACATTTGCAATCCCACAATCACTTCCCCAATGGGACAAGAATGTTTCTGTTTCTTGCATATTTAGTGACATAATAGAAGAAGAAAGGCCTTGTTTTACCTCATTTTGAATGGCAATTGCCTCTTCAATCGTTCCATCATATTGCATAACGTACAATATAGGAGCAAAGGTTTCTTGATGAACAATAGCCGCATCATGATCGATAACAGCTACTGCAGGTTTTACATAACAGGCACTACCGTATTCTTTCTCTTCAAGCATCCCTCCTTCAATAAGCCAAGTTGCTCCTTGGGCGTTTGCTTGTGCAATTGCCTCTTGGTATGTTTCAACTGCATCGGCATCAATCAGCGGCCCCACATGATTGTTTTCATCTAAAGGATTTCCTATGCGAAGCTGTCCATAGGCTTTTTGCAATACCGTTGTGAAGGATTCAAATATATCTTTGTGAACAATTAATCTCCGCGTAGAGGTACAACGCTGACCACAAGTACCCACAGCGCCAAAAACAGCGGCACGCATGGCCGTATCTAAATCAGCATTTGGAGTAACAATGATCGCATTATTTCCTCCTAATTCTAAAAGAGATTTTCCAAGACGGGCTCCCACACGTTGCGCAACATCTTTTCCCATACGGGTAGAACCTGTAGCAGACACCAAAGCGATGCGTTGATCTTCTGCCATCCACTTTCCTACTTCCGCCCCTCCATTAATGAGGCATGAAATCCCTTCCGGCATTTCATTTTCTTTCAAAACTTCACTAATAATTTGCTGACAAGCAATGCCACACAAGGGAGTTTTTTCACTGGGTTTCCAAATGCATACGTTACCACAAACCCAAGCCAGAGCTACATTCCAACTCCATACAGCAACAGGAAAGTTGAAGGCAGAAATAATTCCTACAACCCCTAAAGGATGATATTGTTCATAAAGTCTGTGAGAAGGACGTTCTGATGTCATAGTAACTCCATGCAATTGACGTGAAAGACCGACAGCAAAATCACAGATATCAATCATTTCTTGAACCTCTCCCAAACCTTCTTGTAACGATTTTCCCATTTCCCAGGACACCAACTGACCGAGGTGAGATTTTTTCTCTCTCAATTTATTTCCTAATTGACGTACCAACTCCCCTCTTTTTGGAGCGGGCAAGGCTCTGAAAGATAAAAAGGCATGTTCCGCTTTATCTAAAATACGCTCATAATCTTCAACCGTAGCTCCTTGAACCGTTCCTAATAAAGAACCGTTAACAGGACTATAGGAAGAGAGAGCCTCTCCATCACCATGCCAAATGCCTCCAGCATTACACCCCTGCTGATTAGGGTTTATATTTAATTCTTGTAATAAGTTATTAATCTCCATTGTGACTATTTAATTTTTCTTTAGTTGTGTAGTAAAGGTACTCTCAAAAATGCGATCTGCATTTCCTGTTTCAAAACCTTCTCGACGTTGTTCTCTTTTAATTTCAGATTTAGGTAAATGAGTAAATTGGGGTAAAATTCCACGCTCTGCAAATTCGACATAACTCCCTGCAATCTCTCTAGTATTGTTACCAGAAAAATGAGCGACAACTTTGTTGGCAACTGAACTGGATTGCCGCAAGAGTCCATCTTCACTTGTCTTTATTTCTCCTCCCGAAGTATTTAATACAATTCCAATGGCTTTTAAAAATTCATTGAAAGGTTCTAAGGTGCAAAAGGCCTCCGGAAGATCATGTACACTAATTGTATAATGGTTTAAGTAATACCGATTGTAAATAACCCATGCAGCATATTCACTTTCAGCCAGTAGTGCTTCATAATCTTCAATGCTCGGTAATTTCCAAAGTGGATTTTGAAAAAAGTGGGAAACGGCTTCAGCATTGTTTAAATCGAGATGATCTACGGGGTCAGAACTTACGCTATCTGTATATTTTCTAATGATTTTCTGTACTTTTTCTGATAGCAAATCAACCTTAAGCTCGCTTATGAAAATTCTTGGTAAATCAGGTGTGGGTGGCGCATACCAGTGTGCATCAAGTTTTTTTACTTCAAAATGAAAGAAATCACGCTTTTCATAACCATGAGCTAGAAAGATTTTCTCGAAGGAAGCAATACCGAGATTTTCAACTCCCATTGTTCGGAAAGCCACATGATCATTGATAATTTCATTTTGATTTTTAACCATTCCGTTTTCAACCATTGCTTGAGTGATTTTTTTAACATCGGGTACACGCTCTGAATAAGTGGCAAAAAGTGCATCCAAAATCTTAGTCATTGTGGTATGGGTACTGAATTTCATGACGAATAAATTATTTTTATAAAAATAAGCTTCCTGTTTGAGTTTTTATGAATTTATCAAATGGAATTTCCTCTTGTTTTAAAAACCCCTTTTGAATAAGTGTTCCTGCTGCAACCATTTCAATAACAGCAACCAAAGAGGCTGCAGTTGTCCATGATATTGCACGCCAGTGTTTTCCTTCAATTTCTATTGGATAAAAGGCTTTGTAGTATTCCCTTCGTGAAAGTGTTTTATTTTTCCAACCTTCAACAACAGCATAGACATAAACAACATCTTCTTCAACAGGTGGTTTCGCATTACTTAATATTTGTTCTAATTGTTCTTTGTCATCTTTTAAAATAAGTTCATACATCAAAAATTTCATTAATTTTCCATGACCTGGATATCGAATGGTTTTATAGTTTAAGGTATCCACTTTACCCTCAAAAGTTTCACAAAGTGTTCCCAGTCCTCCCGATGTAGTAAAGGCCTCAAATTCTTGTCCTTCAATATTGATATACTCAAATCCTTCCAAAGAAGGAACGTTTTTTCTCTTGCCATTATGAATGGCTTCTGCATCATTTAGATATTCATTGATCACTCCATGAGGTGACCAAGTAAAGGAGTAGGCTAATTGTCCGTTTGGATAGCGAGGTAATGCTCCTACACGAAGCTCAATATCTCGTAGTTTATCAAAACTCAAGCTTAAGTCTTTCCCAACAATCCCGATCAGTCCTGGGGCTAATCCACACTGAGGTGCCATGACCTTTTTTGCTGTTTTACTCAATTCTTGAATAAATTGAGTGGTAGGGACATCTTCAGTTAAATCAAAATAGTGCAGCTCTAATTCATGAGCCAAAAGAGCAATGTCCTTATTTAAAAAGTAGGGCAATGCGGAAACAACAGCATCATAATTTTGCATCAATTCTCGAAGGAAAATAGTATCTGTTACATTTCCTTCAATACATTCGAAGGGTAATGTGTAATCATAATGGGGTTTCTTATGGTCTAAAGCGGTAATTTTAAAATTCTTGCTTAGTAGAACCCCTACTAAACTCCCAACTTTTCCCATACCAAGTACTAAAATCTTTTCCATTTGGCTCTTTTATCTTAATTATTGTTATATATATAACAAAAGTATGATAAATTGTTATATTTATAATAAAAAGAGATTGCTTCTTTTTAGCGCTTTTATCAACAATTTTAGCTAGAAAAAAGTAATTTTGGCAACTGTAATGTCAATACATCCGTGAACGCAATTGTTTTTTATTTAGCTTATCCCTTTCTTTTTATTGTTTCAAGATTGCCTTTCCCTGTATTCTACAAACTTTCCGATTTAGTTTGCTTTTTCTTGTACCGGGTATTTGGCTATAGAAAAGCAGCCGTTCGATCCAATCTTAAACTGGCATTTCCTGATTATAGTGATGAGAAATTAAGCGCAATTGAACGTAAATTTTACTCCCATTTGTGTGATTTATTTTTAGAAATCATCAAGTCAATGGGAATGTCCAAAGAGGAAATGATTAAACGCTTTCATGTAAAAAATATTGATGTACTAACCCAATTTGAAAAGGAGAATAGGTCCGTATTCTTAATGTGTGGGCATTATGCGAGTTGGGAATGGATGATGTCATTAGGATATCACATGAAGCATAAGGGGTATGGAATTTATAAACCAATTAGCAATCCTTATTTTGATAACCTAATCAAAAAAATAAGAAGCAGACACGACGCCTATATGATTTCACAGCGCAAGGCTGCTGAAGAGATTAAGCGTATGGAAGACAACGATGAACGCGGCGTATTCGGTTTTGCTAGTGATCAATCACCACGCCCTAAACCCTTGACCTATTGGCGTTCCTTTATGGGAATTCAAGTGCCCGTGTTTACCGGGGCAGAACGAATGGCAAGAGAGTTCAATATTCCTGTGGTATATGCGAAAATGAATAGAATCAAAAGAGGCTATTATGAGGTAGAGTTTAAATTATTGACGGCTACTCCAAATGAATTGCCTCCCAATGGGATTACTGACACTTATACGGAGTGGTTAGAAGCCCAAATCAAGGAAGACCCTTCTCAATACTTCTGGACGCACAAACGTTTTAAACACACTAAAGTTTCTTAAAGTAAACTTTTGATCTCAGTAACAAAGCGATTTGCTAACGCTTCCGCTTTTAATTCCGATTTCGCTTCTGTGTAAATACGAATAATGGGTTCTGTATTAGATTTACGGAGATGAACCCAAGACGCTTCAAAATCAATTTTAACTCCATCAACAGTAGAGATACGTTCGTTTGAATAACGATCTCGCATTTGCTCCAAAAGTACATCAACATTCATTCCTTCGTCTAAGGTAATTTTATTCTTACTCATGAAATAACTCGGATAGGAAGCACGAAGTTCAGAAACCGTACCTTTTCTTTCGACTAAAAGCGATAGAAAGAGAACAACACCCACTAAGGCATCCCTTCCATAATGTAAAGGAGGATATATAATCCCGCCATTTCCTTCTCCCCCAATCACGGCATGAACTGCTTTCATTTCTGTAACCACATTTACTTCGCCAACCGCACTTGCATGATACTTTTGGTCATGTCGGAGACTCACATCCGCTAAGGCACGCGTTGAAGATAAATTTGAAACAGTCGCTCCAGGATTTTTACTTAAAATATAATCCGCACAAGCCACAAGAGTATATTCCTCTCCAAACAACTCTCCTTTTTCATCCACAAAAACGAGACGATCAACATCAGGATCGACTGCAATTCCAAAATCCGCTTTATGAGTGACTACGGCAGTACATAAATCTCCTAAATGTTCTTTGAGGGGTTCTGGATTATGAGGAAAATGTCCATTAGGCTCACAGTGAATTTTAATCACTTCAATACCTAGGGCTTCTAGTAACTGAGGAATGGCAATACCCCCTGAAGAATTGACTCCATCCACAACCACCTTATACTTTCCTCGTTTAATTCCGTCCAGATGCACATAATCCATGGCAATAGTCTCTGCAATATGCTTTTGAATATAATCTGTTCGTTTTTGGAGCGTTCCTAAATCATTTACTTCAGCATAATCAAAAGCTTCTTTTTCAGCATAAGCTAAAACTTTGGCACCTGCAGCTGCATCAATAAACTCTCCCTGATGATTGAGAAGTTTCAAAGCATTCCATTGCTTTGGATTATGACTCGCCGTTAAAATAATACCCCCACTAGCCTTCTCCCAAGCAACGGCAACCGCTACAGTGGGTGTGGTTGATAGTCCCAAATCAATCACATGAATCCCCATACCCACAAGGGTTTGATTGACAAGAGCATGCAACATCGGTCCCGAAATACGAGCATCTCGCCCTGTGACTACGGTTAATTCCCCCTTGGTATGTTCTGAGAGCCATTGCGCATATGCCGTGGTAAAACGCACTACATCCAATGGAGTTAAATTGATTGAAGGAATTCCTCCTATAGTACCTCGGATTCCAGAAATAGATTTGATTAATGTCATTTTATCAGTAGTGGTCTTTTATAGATTAATTATTTACTCAGAAATCAATGAAAATGCTCCTTTCGTCAAAAATAAGGTCTTTTTTTCAAACTGATTGGAATTAAGAATTTCAACATAAGTGGTGTCCACTTGCCCTATTTCAATTTGTTTTTTCTCAAAGAAATATCCTGCCTCATTTTTTTCTTTTAAAATTAATACATTATACTTACCCTCTGATTCCACCACAGACGCTATCGGTAAAGCAACTTTAGTTTCTGTGGAAGTTAAAATCTCTGCTTCAACATACATACCGGGATTGAATTTATTCTTGAGGGATTCATCGATTAAATGACCATGAATTCCAACCGTTCTCAATGCTGCATCAACTGTTTTATTGATTAAATAAATTTTTGCAGCGTAGGTGTTTTCAGGATCATCTAATAATTTAAATTTAATTGATTGTCCAATTTCAAGTTTAGGTAAGTCTTTTTCAAAAACATTCAATTCAAGGTGTAAATGATCGATGTCAACGATAGTCAGTGCAATTACAGCGGGCTTTAAAAAATCTCCTTGTACCCCCAAAACTTGGTCAATATATCCATTGATAGGAGATACTATGGAAATTGAAGTTTTAAGATTTTCTGTGGTTAAAGTATTGGGGTTGATGTGCATCATCTCAAGTTTTTTCTTCAGAGATTTCTCTTTTACCTGCATTACAGTATAATCAGACTTTGTTTTTAAGAAGTTTTTTTCGGAAGTAATTTTATTTTCATAAAGGGATTGCTGCCTTTTAAAGTTTGATTTTAAATAGTCCAATTGCCCTTGGGCTTCTAAATAATCTTGCTGCATTTGAACAAAATCAGGGTTTTCTAGTTTAAAAAGTAAACTCCCTTTTTTTACATACTCCCCTGGGAGGAGTTTTAATTCTTTTATTGCACCCCCATAAAAAGAACTCACGGAAGCTTTGCTCTCTGGAGGCAAATCAAACTTCCCATTAGCATGAACTTCATTATGGAAGTCATGTAATAAAACAGAGTCCAGTTCCATATTAAAAGACTGAAATTGTTCTTCTGTTAGAACGATTAATTCTTCTTCAGTCGTTAAAACTTCTTTTTCTGAAGATTTATAGTTGGTACTACATCCGTTCATGAAAATAGAAAGTATAAGTATGATGCAAGTCCTGAGTGAGTTTGACGGTAACATTGAGATGAATTTAAAAATCATTGTATTAAATAATTAGCTTCAAGAATGGTCTTGTTGTATAAAAATAATGCTGTTAAATAATCAGATGTTATTTTCTTTGCATGTTCTAAAAATTGCATGTATTGAAGAACACTAATTGCTCCATTTTCAAAAGACTTTTCTGCGTGAAATATAGTTTCTGCGGCCATTTTTTCTCCTATGGATTCATAGTAATTGAGTTGTGCTTCATAGGTCTTACTATCTGATAGTAAGCGAAAATATTTAGTCACTAAACTCATCTTTAGATTATCACTTTCCGATTCTAAGATTTGCTTTTCAATTTTGGAGGCTTCAATTTTAGACTTTTGGCTCCCAAACCAGAGGGGAAAAGCCAAGCCCACACGAACACCATTAAGGGATTTATTGTCAATTTGATTATTATTTCCCTGAAAAAAAGAAAAATTTAGGTCTGGTAATAATTTTTGTTTCTGAAGAGTTGTTTCTTTTTGAGCTAATTTTATCGCATTAGAATAGTAAGTCAAGGAAGGATTGTTGAGGGTATCTATGGGTTGGATTACAATTTTATCAAACAAGGTAGTATGGGCTACAACTTCTTGATCAGCTTGAACCCAGTAATTGAGCATTGCATTTGATTTATTGATATTTTCTTTCAATGCTTTTATTCGAATCTCAGCATCCTTTTTCTTTGAAAGTAATGTGAGTTGGTCCAAATAATTTGATTCCCCTAGCTCAAATTGTATACTGGCCAGCTGGACAAAAGAAGCATAAAGACTATCGATAGGAATGAAATTTTCAAGCATTTTATTCCAATATAGGCTCTCATAAAAAGCAGCTATAACCTCTTTTATTAAGCTTTGTTTGTCAATAATATATTGATCTTTCAGCAGTTGCTCTTTTCCTTTCATTACGTTCTTATTTGCTCCGTAAATACTTGGAAATTCAATGGATTGATTGATGCCCCATACCTCCAAAGGGTAACCGTTGGGCGCAATATTATTTTGATCATTATTATAAAACAGTTCCAATTTGTTTAGACCATAAGCACTGCCCAATAAACTTTTACCTAATTCCGTTCTTTGAGCTGACGCTTTCAATCCTGAATTATTTTCAGTAGCTAAACGAATGGCTTGTGCTAGACTAACTTCTTTGACCTGACTTAGCCCGATGGAGGGCAAAGTGAAAAACAAGAAAAGTACAAGGGTTTTGATTGGAGCTTTAAAATTAATTTTCAGTTGATTACGTTCAAATAGAGTGTAGAGTATGGGTAATAAAATAAGTGTTAATAGCGTGGCAGAAAAGAGTCCGCCGATGACAACAGTCGCTAAGGGACGTTGAATTTCAGCACCAGCAGAGGTTGAAACTGCCATAGGTAAAAACCCTAAAGCTGCTGCCGTCGCTGTGAGAAGTACGGGTCGAAGTCTATTTTTTGTGCCTTTTATGATTCGCTCATAGACATCTAATACCCCCTTGTTCTTTAATTCCTTAAACTCTTCGATCAAAACAATTCCATTCAGTACCGCAATTCCAAAAAGGGCAATAAAGCCTACTCCAGCAGATACACTAAACGGAAGGCCTCTGAAGTACAAGAATAGTATTCCTCCTACAGTTGACATTGGAATGGCACTGTATATGAGTAAAGCTTCTTTTATAGATCCAAATGCAAAGTAAAGAATGATAAAAATTAATACAAGAGCTATGGGAACCGCTATCATGAGTCTTGAATTGGCTGTCCGAAGGTTTTCAAATTGACCCCCATATGCTATAGTATAGCCACTAGGCAGCGAAACCAAACTTTCAATTTTACTTTGCACATCTTTTACTACAGATTCTAAATCACGATTTCGAATATTTACTCCAATAACAATTCGGCGTTTAGTATTGTCTCTTGATATTTTGGCAGGGCCCTTAGCATAGGTAATCGTGGCAAATTCACTCAGGGGCAATTGAGATTGATTAGGTAATTGTATAGTGGCATTTTTTAAGTCTCGGATGTCTTGTTTATGGGCTTGATCAAATCGAACAATCAGATCAAACTGCTTCTCACCTTCAAAGACCATTCCTGCCTTTTTTCCAGCAAAACCAGTTGCAATAATATTGTTTAATTCCTCAATGTTCAAGCCGTATTTAGCGATTTTTTTACGATTATATTGAACTCTCATTTGAGGCAAACCCACTATTTTTTCGACCGTAATATCTGCTGCTCCTTCAATATCTTGAATCGCTTTTTCAATATCCAATGCCTTTTGATAGAGTAGGTCTAAATCTTCTCCAAAAATTTTAATTGCTAAATCAGCCCTAACCCCAGTAATAAGTTCATTGAAGCGCATTTCTATGGGTTGTGTAAATTCAATATCAATGCCTGGGATTACAGCCAATGCAGCCTTGAACTTATCGGCCAAGTCATCTTTACTTTTTGTATTTGTCCATTCATTTTTTGGCTTTAATTTGATAATGACATCGCTTTCCTCCATCGACATAGGGTCTGTAGGAACTTCCGCAGCTCCTATTCTACTGACCACTTGTTCAACTTCGGGAAAGTTCTTTAAAATATTCTCAATCTGGGTAGTAATCTCTGTTGTTTTGGTTAAGGTTGTGCCTGTTTTAAGTAAAGGTTGGATAACGAAATCGCCTTCGTCTAGAGTAGGGACAAACTCTCCCCCCATTCTACTAAAAACCAAGATAGCGCCAGCAAGTAAAACAAAAGCGAAACTTAAAATCATCTTTTGTTGATGCAAAGCCCAAGATAGAATAGATTCATATTGTTTTTGAAGCACTTCTATAAAACGTGAAGAAAAACCCTTTTTTTCTGATGTATTGGGTTTAATAAATAAAGAAGCCATGACAGGAACATAAGTAAAGCACAACAGCATAGCTCCCACTAAGGCAAAACAAAACACTAACGCCATCGGGCGAAACATTTTTCCTTCAACCCCAACAAGAGAGAGAATTGGAATAAACACAATTACAATAATAATTTGACCAAAGATTGCTGAATGCATCATTTTGCTGGCACTTCGAAAGGTGATTTTATCAATGTATTTTTGTTTTTCTTCTTGGGGTTGATGGATGAATTGATGTTGCTCGGCTGTGATTTTGAAAGCAATATATTCCACAATAATAACGGCTCCGTCAATAATGATTCCAAAGTCAATGGCACCCAGACTCATCAGGTTTGCGTCTACCCCAAAAACGTACATTAAGGTGAGCGCAAATAAAAGACATAAAGGGATGACAGAAGCAACAACAAGACCCGATCTCACATTTCCTAAAAGAAAGACTACTACAAAGATGACAATGAGAAATCCTAAAATCAAATTTTCAGAAATTGTTCGGGTGGTTTTGGAAATTAACTCACTTCGTTCTAAAAAAGGGTTGATTCGTATTCCTTTTGGGAGAGAGGGGGCTATTTGTTGAATGCGAAGTTTTACAGCATCAATAACTGCTTTAGAATTCGCCCCTTTCAACATCATTACTTGACCTAAAACCTTCTCTCCTTCTCCATTTCCTGTAATGGCACCAAATCGAGTTGCTTTTCCATAGCCTACTTGAGCAACATCTTTGATGAAGATGGGAAATCCCTCTCTATTTTCGATAACAATGTTTTCAATGTCATCTAAGGACGTGATTAGTCCTTCCCCGCGGATAAAAAAAGTTTGATTTGTTTTTTCAATATAGCCTCCACCAGCGATACTATTGTTCTTTTCAAGGACTGAAAATGTTTGAGAAAGTGTAAGGTTTAAGCTTCTTAATTTTTCAGGATTTATTGCTATTTCATATTGCTTGAGATGTCCCCCCCATGTATTTACCTCTACTACACCGGGAATACCCGACAGTTGGCGTTTCACCACCCAATCTTGTATTGTTCTGATATCCATCAAAGAATAAGTGTCTTTAAATTCATCATCCACTTCAATCACGTATTGATAAATTTCTCCCAAACCTGTAGAAATAGGTCCCATAAATGGCTGTCCAAAACCTGCTGGGATTTTACTTTCTGCTGCTTTTATTTTTTCAGCAATTAATTGACGGGGTAGATAGGTGTTGATTTTATCATTAAAAACAACTGTAACGACAGACAAACCAAATTTTGAAACTGAACGAATCTCTTTAACCTCTGGAAGATTTGCCATTTCAAGTTCAATGGGATAGGTGATGAATTTTTCAACATCTTCCGTTGCTAAATTTCTTGAAGTTGTGATGATTTGAACTTGATTGTTTGTGATGTCAGGAACGGCTCCAATAGGGATATTCAGCAAGGAGTAACTCCCAAACCCTATGATTGCGATGGAAAAAATAACAACAATTAACTTATGATCTAAGCTGTATTGTATGATTTTGTCTAACATGTAGTCTTCAATTTAGCGGATTCTAAAGGTAGCTTTTTTATACAATTTCACTACTAATAATCAGGAGGGTGTAATAAAAAAATTAATTTTGACGCATGAATTTTTTGGCTCATGTTTATCTCTCTGGAAATAATATCCCGCTTGCTATTGGCAACCTAATCGCCGACCGAGTTAATGGGAAAAGCTTTAAGAATTTTTCGCCTGAAATTCAAAAGGGAATTCTTTTGCATCGAAAGATTGATCATTTCACCGATCATCATCCTGCCTTCAAAGCTTGTGTTACAAAATTATTTCCTACCTATCGCCATTATAGCAGGGTTATCGTAGACATGTATTTTGATCATTATTTAGCCGCTTATTGGACACAGTATCATCCGCAATCGTTAAAAGAATTTTCATCACAATTTTATAGTGATTTAAGCCTTGAGGCAGAAAAACTTCCTGAAAATATTCAAAAATTTACAGCCGCTTTAATTCGTTATGATTGGTTTAAAGCTTACGCTTCAGTCTCTGGATTGCATCTTATTTTATCACAAATGGAAATGCGAACACAATACCCTTCTAAATTAGGTGCATCTACTAAGGAATTAAAAGAAAATTATACCTATTTTCATACTCATTTTTCCCATTTCATGGACGATGTTATTGCGTATTCAAAAAAAGAAATTAAAACATTATGAGATCCTTTTGTATTACAAATTTAGTAAGGTGTTCCCTCCTTCTTTTTTTACTTTTCAACTCTTGCACTCCTCCAAAAGCAATCCAAGGAGCTGTTGTGAGTGCCCGAGAGGAAGCCTCTGCCATTGGCGTTGCTGTAATGGCAAAGGGAGGCACTGCATTTGATGCTATGATTGCGACTGATTTGGCATTGACGGTCTGTTATCCTAACGCTGGGAATATTGCAGGAGGGGGTTTTCTTGTCTATAGAACAGCAGCAGGTGTTAAAGGAAGTTTAGACTATCGTGAAAAAGCACCCTTAGCTGCCAATGCAGACATGTATTTAGATACTGATGGGAATGTAATTCCCAACAAAAGTTTGGTTGGAGGTTTAGCTGTTGGTGTACCCGGTACAGTAGCCGGTTTATATGAAATCCATCAAAAATTCGGAAAAATCCCTTGGGCTGAATTAGTGCAACCGGCAATAGATCTTGCTCGCAATGGATATTTGGTTACAGAAAAACAATTTAGAAGCTTCGAAAGTAAAAAAGAAGATTTTATCGCTGTAAATGGTGAAGAAACCTTTTATGCACAAGGCTTTAAGCCCGGAGATAGGGTCAAAAATGAAGCCTTAGCCGTTACCCTTGAATATATCGCCAAAGAAGGTAAAAAAGGGTTTTATGAAGGTCCCGTAGCCCAGGCGCTTGTGGAACGTGTGCGGGCTACAGGAGGTATTATTACACATGAAGATTTGTTGAATTATCAACCTGTATGGAGAGACCCAGTTCATTTCAAATACAAGGATTTGAATATCTACACCATGGCTCCTCCATCAAGTGGTGGAATTTGTCTAGGACAAATAATGAAAATGATTGAGCCCTATGACGTGGGGCAATACGAACAAAATTCAATGAAAGCCATTCAAGTGATCGTTGAAGCTGAAAGACGTTCCTATGCAGATCGAAGTCTATATCTAGGAGACCCTGATTTTGTAAATATCCCTCAGGACAGCCTCTTGAATGTGCAATATCTAAATGATCGAATGAATTCTTTTAGTTTTGACAAAGCAACAAAGTCAACAGACATTGCTCCAGGGAGTATCGTATGGGACGAAAGTGAAGAAACAACCCACTACTCCATTGTGGATCCAATGGGTAATGCCGTTGCTGTAACGACCACACTCAACGGGAGTTATGGCTCAAAAGTATTTGTAGCAAAGGGAGGTTATTTTTTAAATAACGAAATGGACGATTTTAGCAGTAAACCTGGAGTGCCTAATATGTTTGGACTCATTGGAGGAAAAGCCAATGCAATTGCACCCCAAAAGCGGATGCTGAGTGCCATGACTCCTACAATCATTGAACGGAATGGTAAGCTTGCCATGGTGTTAGGAACTCCGGGGGGTTCTACCATTATCACCTCTGTATTGCAAACTCTATTGAATGTATTTGAATTTAAAATGGATATTCAAACGGCAGTTAATGCTCCCCGTTTTCATCATCAATGGTTGCCAGACCATGTGGTTTTTGAACCCAAACTGTTTAGTCCTGAATTGATTGACTCCTTAAAAGAGAAAGGATATGATGTCAAAGAGGAATACTCAAGAATTATTGGACGTGTGGATGCAATTTATATTTCGGAGGACAGCTTAATTTCTACAGGTGCAGATCCCAGAGGAGATGATACTGCTGTTCACCTTTATTAAATAATATACAACAAGCGCATAGAGTTCTTTTTTAATCTTATTTTTGTGCGCTATACTAATGAAAAAAAAAGACAACAACATCCATATTGAAGGAGCTCGGGTTCACAACCTGAAGAATCTAAATGTTTCCATCCCAAGAGATGAATTAGTCGTGATTACGGGACTCTCAGGGAGCGGTAAATCATCTCTCGCCTTTGACACTATTTATGCCGAAGGACAAAGACGCTACATGGAAACCTTTTCTGCTTATGTTAGGCAATTTCTTGGAAACATGGAACGCCCAGATGTAGATAAAATTGACGGCTTATCTCCTGTAATTGCTATTGAGCAAAAAACAACCTCCAAGAGTCCACGATCAACCGTTGGTACCATCACCGAACTCTATGATTATATACGATTGTTGTATGCTAGAATTGGAACCGCATATAGCTATATTTCTCAGGAGAAAATGGTTAGCTATACCGATGAGCAAATTCAAAATTTAATTCTTGAAGATTACTCAGATAAAAAAATCATGCTACTTGCCCCTATTGTTAAATCAAGAAAAGGACATTATAGAGAATTATTTGATTCCTTATCACGTCAGGGGTTTTCGCGTGTTCGTGTTGATGGAATCGTTTTAGATCTGAAACCTGGAATGAAAGTGGATCGATATAAGACACATGATATCGAGTTGGTCATTGATCGTTTTACGGTGAGAAAGGAAGAGGATTTTATCAAGCGCTTTAATGAATCACTTATAACGGGGATGCATTATGGAAATGATGTGCTAATGACCCTAGATATGGAATCCAGAGCCACACGTTATTTTAGTCGTAATTTAATGTGTCCTTCTTCGGGGATTTCCTATCCTAAACCTGAACCCAATTCTTTTTCTTTTAATTCTCCTAAAGGAATGTGCCCAGATTGTAAAGGCTTGGGAGTCCAGCATAAAGTAAATTTAAAAAAGATTATACCCGATGCCAGTCTATCAATCATTCAAGGAGGAATTAGTCCTTTAGGGACCAATAAAAACAATTGGACCTATCGTCAAATTGAGACGATTGCTAAATGTTATGATTTTGCATTAACAGATCCAATTGCAGACATTCCCCCCAAGGCCATGGAGATTATTTTAAAGGGAAGTCAAGAGAAATTTGAAATTCCCTCAACGACTCTTGGTATTACTCGTACTTATAAAATTGACTTTGAAGGATTAGAAAACTACATAGAATCCTCATATGAAGAAGCAGCCACAGCTAGCATAAAACGATGGGCCTCAAGCTATATGGATAGCTACAATTGTAAAAACTGTAACGGCTCTCGACTAAAAAAAGAAGCACTGCATTTTAAAATAGCAGAGCAAACCATTGCAGATCTAGTGCAAATGGATCTTAAAGATCTACATCAATGGATCGCTGTTCTTTCTGAAAGACTTTCTGAAAACGAAAATAAAATTGCCTCTGAAATCGTGAAAGAAATTTCATCGCGTTTACAATTCCTTTTAAACGTTGGTTTGGAGTATTTACATTTAAACCGTTCTTCTAAATCCCTCTCTGGAGGTGAGGCCCAACGCATTCGCTTAGCTACTCAAATAGGCTCTCAATTAGTAGGGGTATTATATATTTTAGACGAGCCCAGCATAGGATTACATCAAAGAGACAATGATCGTTTGATCAATTCTTTGACCGCCTTAAGAGATTTAGGGAATTCTGTAATTGTGGTAGAGCATGATAAAGACATGATGCTACGTTCAGACTATTTGATCGATATGGGTCCTTATGCGGGAAAAAATGGAGGGGAAATTATTTCTCAAGGAACTCCAAAAAACATTTTATCCGAAAATACGCTTACTTCTAATTATCTAAGTGGTGTACTTGAAATTGAGATTCCTGCCACCAGAAGAAAAGGAAAAGGAACTAAATTAACGCTTTCGGGATGTACAGGAAATAATTTAAAAGACATCACTGTTGATTTTCCTTTAGGCGTAATGATTGGTGTCACTGGCGTTTCAGGTAGTGGAAAATCTACTCTAGTAAATGAGACCCTTTACCCTATTTTGAATGCTCATATTTTTAATGGGGTAAAAGTACCATTGGCACACAAAGGAATTAAGGGGTTAGAATATATTGATAAGGTAGTCGATATCAATCAAAGTCCCATTGGAAGAACTCCTCGAAGCAATCCAGCTACCTATTGTGGAGTTTTTAGTGAAATCCGAACTTTATTCACCTTGACTCCTGAAGCACAAATCAGAGGGTATAAACCAGGGCGTTTTAGTTTTAACGTAGTCGGTGGTCGATGTGAAACCTGTCAAGGGGGAGGCATGAAAGTTATTGAGATGAATTTTCTGCCAGATGTATATGTGGAGTGTGAAACTTGCCAAGGAAAACGTTTTAATCGTGAAACACTTGAAATTCGATATAAAGGGAAATCGATTTCAGATGTCTTAAACATGTCCATCAATGAGGCCTGTGCTTTTTTTGAAGCCATACCCAAGATTTACAGAAAAATCAAGATGATTCAAGATGTTGGATTGGGTTATATCACACTTGGATAATCCTCTACTACCCTTTCGGGTTGAGAAGCACAACGCATTAAACTGGCTAGTGAATTATCTAAAAAAGATACCGGAAACACCTTCTATATATTAGATGAACCAACAACAGGACTTCATTTTGAGGACATTCGTGTGCTTCTGGAGGTTTTGACAATCTTAGTTGAAAAAGGAAATACCGTACTGATTATAGAACACAATTTAGATGTTGTTAAACAAGCAGATTATATTATTGACATTGGTCCTGAAGGGGGGCGTTATGGAGGAGAATTGATTGTTCAAGGAACCCCAGAGGAAGTTATCAAGAATGAGAAAAGTCATACAGCTCGTTTTCTAAAAAAAGAATTTAATGCACAATTAACCCAAGATTTAGCATGAAAGCAAACAAAAATTGGAATGAAATAAAAACAAATGATTCATGGGCTTTATTCAAAATCATGAGTGAATTTGTGGAGGGATATGAAAAAATGAGTGCTATTGGACCTTGTATCTCAATTTTTGGATCGGCCAGAACCCCTGAGGACCACCCGACGTATAAACTGACGGTAGCGATTTCAGAAGCAATTGCTAGATCGGGTTATGGAATCATTAGCGGTGGTGGTCCTGGAATTATGGAAGCCGCAAACCGAGGAGCACAAAATGCCGGAGGAACATCTGTGGGCTTGAATATCAATCTTCCCTTTGAACAACAAAGCAATCCCTACATTGACCAAGATAAATTAATTGATTTTCAATACTTCTTTGTTCGCAAGGTTATGTTTGTGAAATATGCACAAGGTTTTGTGGTAATGCCCGGAGGGGTAGGCACTTTAGATGAGTTTTTTGAAGCCTTTACCCTACTCCAAACTTCTAAAGTAGCAAAATATCCCATAATATTAGTAGGGACTTCATATTGGAATGGTTTAATTGATTGGATAAAAAGTACCTTATTAGCAGAGAAAAATATCAGTCCTGAAGATTTGGATTTTTTTGTTGTAGTAGACACTGTTGAAGAAGTGATGGATAACCTAAATCAATTTTACAGTAAAGAAAACTTTAAACCCAATTTTTAATGTGCAACTCTTTTGTTTTATCTTTTAAAACACTTGCCTGGATAGCCTTGTTGTTATTTTCCTCAGGACTGTTAGCACAGAAAACAAAATATAAAATTGAGGCGACTCTAAACCCTGAAACCGAGTTGATCGATGTAAAACAAGAGATCTTATTTACCAACCCAGATAATAAAAAGCTTCATATACTGTATCTTCAAGATTGGGTAAATGCCTACAAAAACACCGAAACTCCACTTGCAAAAAGATATGCTGAAGATTTTAATAGAAGTTTTTATTCTTCTGCCAAAAGTAAAAGAGGGTTTACGTCCATAGACACACTTCATAATCAGACGTATCCGCTGGTTTATCAAAGGCTGCGAAAACAACCCGATATTATTAAAGTTTTTCTCCCTGAATATCTTGAACCCGGAGCTACTACTACATTAACTTTGAATTACACTTTAAAAATACCCGACAGTAAATTCACTGGTATGGGGATTGATGATACTGGCGGCATAAACTTGAGACATTGGAATATTGTGGTTGCTCCTTTTCGAAATGATGTTTGGCAGCTTCAGAGCAATTTAAACCTAGATGATTACAGTGGGTTACCCTCAGATTATGAATTAATATGGCATTACCCAAAAAAATACTACTTGACTAGTAATTTAGTTGAAAAACAAACTCAAGAAAACGATACTGTAAAAACTACCACCTTCCAAGATATAGATCGAATTCAGGCTGATTTCATTTTTGACACTTCCAATCGTTTTATTTCTGTTTTTTTGGAGAACGGAAAACAAGTTGTTACAGACTTACTTCCTCCTAATTCTGGAGAAGTTGATTTAAAATACACTCTCGAACGGGTCATTCAATATGCAGATAAACTTTACACCCCTTTTCCCAATAAAAAAATATTAATTCTTAAATCCAATTATAATAAAAATCCATTTTACGGAATAAGTCAGTTGCAAACGGAAGTTAAAATATCCAAGAGAAAGACACTTAATTTAAAGTTTTTTTTAGACACTTTTTTTTATGAAATAAAACTACTGAAGGCCTATTTCGGGAGGTATATTAATCAAACTCTCAGCATCGACAAACGAAAAGATCATTGGATTATCGGTGGGCTCCATACCTATGCTATGATAAAGTATGTGGAAGAGTTCTACCCAGATCAAAAATTCTTAGGCAACTTTACTTCCTTTAAATTTTTAGGGTTAAAACCCTTACAATTATTTAATAACTACAGCATAAACAAGTTAAAATTCAATGATGCATATGAATTTATATATGAGTTTGCAGAAAACTCAAATATTCATCAGGCAGACAAACAACCAAAAGACAGACTCTCAAAATTTAATGAAAAAATTGCAGGACCAAACCATGTAGGAGTAGGATTGCGTTACATCGAAACCTATCAAAAAAGCAAATGGCTCCCACAATCCCTTAAACGCTATTTGAGTGCTAAAGGCCAATTAGACTTTGAAGCACTCCTAAGAGACGGAAATAAGGATCTAGATTGGTTTTTTGACTTGTATTTGTCTGAGCGAAAATCATTTGATTTGAAAATTCGAGAAGTTCAAAAAACAAATGATTCCATACGCTTTAAGATTTCTAGTAGAGACCAAAGGGCATTACCCGTTTTAGTTGGTTTAGTTCAAAAGGATAGCCTTGTAAAGCAAGAATGGATTCAACTCAAGGACAAAGATACCCTAATCACTTGGAAACGTTCTAAGGCCGATTATATAGCCATTAATCCAAAGGTCAATTTTCCTGAAGCCAATAAAGGGAATAACTGGAAACCCCTCAAGAGCTTCATTGGTTTGAAACCGTTAAAGTTCACCTTATTTAAAGATGCAGAAAACCTAAAGAAAGAACAAATCTTTTATCATCCTGTATTTGATTTTAACGTTTATGATGGAATTACTTCGGGGGTCCGTCTGTACAATAGTCGAATAAAAAATCGCCCTTTTGAGTTTGACTTTCACCCACAATATAGTTTTCTAGAGAGAAGTATCGTTGGTTTTTTTAAAGCAGACTATAAGCTATTTAAAGCAAATACCAACAATTATTTAACTCGCTTTAGAATTTCTGGAAGTAGTTTTCATTATGATACCAATTACCGCTATACAGTCTTGATTCCCTCTATAGGATGGTCATTTAGGCCGGATAATATCCGTGATAACAAAAGACAAACACTACAACTAATTTGGTATAATGTTTTTAGAGAAAAATCTCCTAACGTGGTCATTACACCGGATTATAGTATTTTAAATTTGCGACATATTTTTGTTCGCAATAATACAATCGACTATCTAAGTTCCGGAACGAATATTGAATTGTCAGATTCGTTTGGTAAAATCCAATTTACGGGAGAAGCACGTAAACTATTTCCCAGCGGAAGACAAATTAGCGGTCGTGTTTTCCTTGGAAAGTTTCTTTGGCATAACTCCACAGACACCCAATTTTTTGATTTTAATTTGAATCGCCCCTCTGATTATCTTTTTAGATACGGTTATTTAGGAAGGTCTGAAACAACGGGAATTTACAGTCAACAATTTATTCCTGCGGAGGGAGGCTTTAAATCCAAATTTGAAGAATCCTCTGCAAACGACTATATGCTGTCTCTCAATGCATCCATGGGAATATGGAAATGGCTTGAAGTCTACGGAGATTTGGGGGTGTTGAAAAATCAAGGGAGATCAGCAAAGGCTTATTTTGATTCAGGAATTAAACTAAATTTAAGTCCGGATTACCTTGAAATTTATTTACCCGTTTTCTCTTCCAATGGATTTGAAGTAAACCAAGCTCGATTTGCAACAAAAATTCGTTTCATTTTAAACCCAGGATTTAAAACACTTACAAGCTTATTTACTCGTAAGTGGTTTTAAATTAATTACTTAAAGAATGTTGATGAAAACGTCCAAAGCTCCCTACTAATAGACCGTTATATTTTTTGTATTTTTGCAACTCACAATGAAAATCCAAAACGAAAAAGACGATCTTAAAATCAGCTTTGATGCCTTTAAAAATCAAGTTTTAGAGGACTATAAGCTTGCCGTTTTAAGTAGAGAATGTAGTTATATGGGAAGACGAGAAGTTTTCTCAGGTAAAGGTAAGTTTGGTATTTTTGGTGATGGTAAAGAATTACCACAACTCGCACTCAATCATTATTTTAAAAATGGAGATTTTAGATCGGGCTATTACCGTGACCAAACGCTATTATTTGCTCAGGGTTTACTCACAGTAGAAAATGTATTTGCAGCCTTGTATGCAGATCTAGATTTAGAACGTGAGCCCATGTCTGGAGGGCGTCAAATGGGAGGACATTTCGTCACATCGAGTAGAGATTCAAGCGGCAACTGGAAAAATCTTTTAGAACAGAAAAATCACAGTGGAGATATTTCTCCCACAGGGTCTCAAATGCCCCGCTTGTTAGGATTGGCACAGGCCTCAAAGGTGTATCGTAATCAAAAAACACATAACGACAACTTGTTTTCCAATAATGGAAATGAAATTGCTTGGGGAACTATAGGAAATGCTTCCACCAGTGAGGGAATGTTTTTTGAAACACTCAATGCTGCAGGCGTTATGCAAGTGCCTATGGTAATTAGTATTTGGGATGATGAATATGGAATTTCTGTTTCCAATAAAGACCAAACAGTCAAAGAGAGTATTTCTGAAGCCTTAAAAGGATTTCAAAGATCAGAAGAATCTCCGGGTTTTGAAATTATTCAAGTGAAAGGATGGGATTACCTCGCGTTAATTGAGGCCTATGCATTTGCTTCTAAAATCGCAAGAGAAAAGCATGTACCCGTTTTGGTTCATGTAATTGAACTAACTCAGCCCCTGGGACATTCCTCATCAGGGTCACATGAACGTTATAAATCTGAGGAGCGTCTTGCTTGGGAAAAAGAATACGACTGCAATAGTAAAATGCGTTCTTGGATCATTTCAGAAGGGTTTGCAACCGAAGCTTTTTTAGATCAAATTGAAGAAGAAGCTAAGAAAAAAGTCAAAACTGCTAGAAGATCAGCTTGGGAAAGCTATATTGCTCCGATACAGAAAGAAAAAGAAAAACTCACAAGTTATTTTGATCTGTTAAAAAAAGTAACCCATAATGACACCAACATCCAGATTATTTTTTCAGAATTAGAAAAGGTTCTGGACTTGGGTTTTAAAGATATCATTTCTGCAGGTCGTCAAATAAAAAATGTTTTGGCTCAATATCCAAATGAGGACACTCGTGAATTTAACACATGGCTGACTCATTTGACTCAACAGATAAGTCAAAAAGTATCCTCTCATTTGTATACAGTTTCCAAAGAAGACCTTCTGGCTTACAAGTCCACACCTCCCAAATACTCAGATGACTCTTTAACTGTCGATGGTCGTATGATCATTAGAGATAATTTTGAGGCGCTTTTAAAGAAACATGATAATCTTTTGATTTTTGGAGAGGATGTTGGAAAAATTGGTGATGTAAATCAAGGATTGGAAGGCCTACAAGCTAAGTTTGGAGCACTTCGTGTTGCCGATACTGGAATTCGTGAAACCTCTATCGCGGGTCAAGGAATTGGTATGGCGCTTCGCGGATTGCGTCCCATTGCCGAGATACAATATTTAGATTATATATTATACTGTATACAAATCCTTAGTGATGATTTAGCCAGTATGAATTATCGTACTGTTGGACAACAAATTGCTCCCTTGATCATTCGTACACGTGGGCACCGTTTGGAAGGAATTTGGCATTCTGGATCTCCCATGGGAGGCATGATTCATTTATTGAGGGGAATGCACATTTTAGTGCCAAGAAATATGGTGCAAGCTGCTGGTTTTTACAACACCTTAATGCAAATTGAACAACCTGCTGTTGTTGTTGAATCATTAAATGGATACCGTTTGAAGGAGAAATGTCCTATCAATTTAGGGGAATTTACATTGCAATTAGGGAAAATTGAAATTTTAAAACAAGGAATTGATATCACTGTAGTTTCCTACGGTTCAACCCTAAGAATTGTAGAAGAAGCATCAAAACGATTGGAACAAGCTGGAATTTCTATAGAAGTAATTGATGTACAAAGTTTAATTCCCTTCGATTTAAAGGAGGAAATTAGAGAAAGTATTGCTAAAACAAACCGACTCCTCATAGTAGATGAAGATGTCCCCGGCGGAGCCTCCTCCTATACTCTCCAACAATTGATTGAAAAACAAGCTGCATTTTCTTTACTCGATAGTGCTCCTAAATTACTTTCTGCTAAAGCACACCGTCCAGCCTATGGTGGTGATGGGGATTACTTTTCCAAACCTTCTGAAGATGATGTTTTTGAGGCAGCTTATGCCATAATGCATGAGACCAATCCAAAAAAATTTCCAGTTTACTAAAGCGTAAATAACTTTAAAAGTAATTCCTCCATGATTTGTTGTGGAGTTGTGTTAACCCCCTTGATCCCCTTACTTTTTAGGTCAGCATCCAAAATAGAACGCATTGCTTGAGTAATTTGTTTCATAGAGAAACGGGCTGCAGCACTTTGATACTCTTTTACAAAAAAAGGATTCACACCCAAAACTTTTGGTGCCTCAGCGGGATTACTCAAACCTTTTAACAATAAAAGCTTTTGAAAATAATTATGTAAGGTTGCTAAAGTCAATACCAGAGGGTGATTTTTAGGATTTCTATTCAGGTATTGAATGATTTGGAAGGCCTTTGAAAATTGTCCTAAACCAATGGCTTTTTGTAATTCAAAACTATTAAACTCTTTACTGATTCCCACATGTGTTTCAATATGGTCGGGTGTAATTGTTTCTCCATTTTTTACTACAAGCTGCAATTTAACCAACTCATTGTGCAGCGCACTGAGGTTAGCACCAATATACTCAGAGAGCATCGTTGCAGCAGCTGGTGAAAGGTCAATATTTAGACTCTTAGCCTCATCAGAAATCCATTTAGAGATTTGATTGTCATAGAGAGGCTTCACCGTCAATACTTCCCCTACTCGCTCTGCTGCTTTATAAAGTTTTTTCCTTTTGTCAAAAGCCTTGTGTTTGAAACAAAAAACAACAATAGATTGTGAGGTTGGATTTTCCACATAGGCCGCCAAATCATCCCAAGAAGAAGGAGGCATGAATTGAGCTTCCTTGACAATCACAACATTATAAGGTGCAATCATAGGATAGCGCTTTGCGGTTTCTATGATTTCAGCAGGAATCGCTTCTTTTCCATAAAAAAGAGTGAAATCAAAATCACGCGATTGTTCATTGACCAATTGATCCATTAAGGCATTAGTAATTGCATCGATAAAGTAGGACTCTGTTCCCGACAAAAGATAAAATGGCGAAAACTGTTCTTGCTTGATCTTGGAAAGTAGCGTGTTGAACGCTTGCATCTTAAAAAATTATTGCATTTTTACAGCATGGAAAAACTGAATTTTCCCAACGGTAAAGTGTTGATCAAAAATAAGGAAAATAAACCCTATATCTTTGATCGAATCCGTAAAAAATGGCTTCAATACACTCCAGAGGAATGGGTCAGGGTCCATTGTGTGGAATATCTCATTGAAACCAAAGGGTACCCGGCTTCCTGGATCCTCATTGAAAAAGAGATTAAAGTCTTTGAAACAAAAAAACGTATTGATATTGTCGTAGTGGACCCCAAGGGAGGAAATCGACTTTTAGTTGAATGCAAAGCACCTTCGGTTTCCATTACACAGACTACTTTCGATCAAATAGCCCGTTACAACTTAAATATTCAAAGTCATTATTTAATGGTTTCAAATGGTATAGATCATTATTTTTGTCAAATGGATTATAAACAAAAACGGTATCATTTTATTCAAGAGCTCCCTAATTTTGAAAGCCGATGAAAACTATTGCAGTCGTTTTATTGAATTATAATGGAATCGCATTGCTCAAACAATTCCTTCCTAAGGTTGTGGAATATAGTCCAGAGGCAAGTATATACCTCATTGACAACAAATCCAACGATGCGTCTGTAGCTTGGGTAAAAGAAAATCATCCCTCCATTCAATGCATAGAGCTAAATCAAAACTTAGGCTATGCTGGAGGATATAACGAAGGGTTAAAACAGATTGAGGCGGAAATTTATTGTTTATTGAACACGGATGTTCTGGTTACTTCCAATTGGCTTCCTCCCTTACTGGATCATTTTAAATCCCATCCCAAAACAGCAATTTTACAGCCCCATATTTTAGATTTCAAAAAGCCCTCTCATTTTGAATATGCTGGAGCAGCTGGGGGTTTTATTGACAAAAATGGAGTGCCCTATTGCAGAGGACGCCTCTTTTCAACGCTAGAGGAAGATCTTGGACAGTATGATGCCCCAACACCGATCTTTTGGGCAAGTGGAGCCTGTTTCTTTATCAGAAGTGAACAGTTTTGGGAACTAAATGGTTTTGACGCTGAATTCTTTGCACATCAGGAAGAGATTGATTTATGTTGGAGAATCCACAATAAGGGCTATAAGACCATGGCTATTGGAAAAGTGAAAGTTTACCATGTGGGGGGAGCTACTCTGGCCCCTTCACCCAGGAAAACGTTTTTGAATCATCGAAATTCATTGTGGATGCTGACAAAAAATCTTCCTAAAAACGAATTATACCTTCGCCTTTTTGTTCGCATGTGTTGGGATGGCTTGGCCGGTATATACTATTTTTTAGGATTTAATTTTTCTTCTACTTGGGCAATAATAAAAGCGCATCTAGCGTTTTATAATGGTTTTAATTCCATGTTGAAAAAACGAAATGCGAAGACACAAGACGCTGACTATTTTCAAGTTAAAAATGTTGTTTTAAAGTATTTCTTGTACAAAAAATTAAATTTCAAGGATTTGAACAAAGAATAAAATAATTTCTGTTAATTTGTAAAAATAAAATTTAAAAAAAATCACACTATGAAAAAAGCAATAGCTTTGGTGATCTCTGGAGTACTTTTATCCTCTTGTGTATCACAAAAAAAATTCACTGAACTAGAAGAATTACAGCAAAACACAAAAAACCTTTTGGATTCAGCAACAGTAAAATTAAATTCATGTAACGAAGAAAAAGAGGCTGCTTTAGCTTCCTTGGCGACTCTTACTGAACAAAATCAGTTTTTAAAAGCCAATAATCAAGATTTGATCAACAACATTGGTAATCTTACTACTCTTTCTCAAAAAGGTGCTGAAAATCTTGAAATGTCTTTAGAAAGCATGAAAGAAAAAGACATTCGTATCCAGCGTATGCAAGATGCAGTAACGAAGAAAGACTCTGTTACTCTTGCCCTAGTTACTAGTCTTAAAGGTGTGTTAGGAAATATGAGTGACGAGGATATTGAAATCAACGTTGAAAAAGGGGTTGTATATGTTTCTATTTCTGACAAATTATTGTTCCGTAGTGGAAGTTATACGGTAACTTCTCGCGCGATAGAAGTTTTAGGAAAAGTAGCTACGGTAGTCAATAATAAACCTGAACTTGAATTTATGGTTGAAGGTCACACAGATAATGTGCCAATTAAATCTGAGGGTATTGTTGACAACTGGGATCTTTCTGTAAAAAGAGCGACTGCAGTGGTTCGCATTCTTGAAAAAGATTTTGGCGTAGCACCTGCACGTATGACAGCTGCTGGAAGAAGTTTTTACATTCCTGTTGCTGACAACGATACAGCTGCAAACCGTGCTAAAAACAGACGTACTCGAATTGTAGTATTACCTAAATTAGATCAGTTTTATGACTTGATCGAACAAGGAATGCAAGCTGCTCAATAGTAGTTTAATAAAATTATTATAAGTAAGGCTGCCCAAAGGGGCGGCCTTTTTTTTTAGCTAATATCAAAAAGGAATTGCTCCTAATCCTTCTCTAACCACCTGAAAAGGTTCATCGGTTAAATCCAAAACAGTAGAAGGAATATTTTGCCCGTAGCCATCAGAAAGCATGAGGTCGATCCGTGACTCCCATTGTTCAAAGAGTACTTCAGGATCAGTGGTATAATCTAAAATCTCATCAGCATCATGGAGTGAGGATGTGATTAAAGGGGCATCCAAAAGCGGTAGCAACTGTTGCAAAATAACATGACTAGAAATACGCACGCCAATTGTTTTTCGCTTATGAAAGGGCTTGGGCAACTTGGGTGCAGCATTCATAATTAGAGCATAGGGTCCAGGCAATAGTTTTTTAACCAATTTAAAAGTAGCTGAATTCATATGTTGAACATACTGTGTCAATTCACGAATATCTTGAAATAAAAAACTGAGAGGAGCCTTTTCAATTTTTATGGCTTTAATTTTTGCAAATCGGGCAAGCCCTTTTTCATTATTACTCAAGCAACCTAAGCCATAGACCGTATCGGTTGGAAAAATGACCAATCCCCCTTGATTGAGAATCCGTGCTGCTTCAGCTAAAAATTTTGGGTTTGGATTATTGGAATAAAACACTCTTAGTTCGGCCATGCTATTTAATTTTCAATTTGGCAAAGCGAAGCAGAAGGTTTTTAACTCCAAATCCTTTAAATGCGATGGCAGCTTTTTTATCTGCCCCCTTCCCTTCTATGGTTTGAACAACTCCTTTTCCAAAGCGAGCATGCTCTACTTCCATCCCTTCCGTAAGCACTAAAGCATCTTGTTGTTGTGATGCTACAGCCGGTTCGATTTTACGCAATTTTTTTAATTGAGCGGGTGTAGGTGTGCTGACAAGTTTTTCTTTGGGGGTATTCTTGGCGGGTTTTGTCCACTGTCTCGGAGAGGTCGGTTCGTCAAAAATCGAAGTATTTATAAGTGGCTTAAATGAATAATCATCTTTGGGTTTCACTTTGTGTAGATACTGTGGATCTATTTCTTCAATAAATCGGCTGGGTTCTGCATCAATTAATTTACCCCAACGATAGCGAGAGAGTGTATAGGACAAGAAAGCTCTTTCCTCCGCTCGTGTTAAAGCCACATAAAATAAACGACGTTCTTCTTCAAGTTCGGTACGGGTATTTAAACTCATGGCTGAAGGAAATAAATCTTCTTCCAGTCCAACAATAAATACATAGGGAAACTCTAAGCCTTTAGCAAGGTGAATGGTCATCAAGGCCACGCGATCGCTATTGGGATCATCATCTTTGTCTAAATCAGTGGCTAAGGCAACATCTTCTAGAAACTCTGACAAGCTTCCTGTAGCATCGGCTAATTCTTCTTGCCCTTCCGTGAAATCACGAATACCATTTAAGAGTTCTTCTATATTCTCAATTCGGGCGATACCTTCTGGTGTAGCATCCTTTTTTAATTCCTGAACAAGCCCAATCTTTTTTGTTACTAAATCTGTAATTTCAAAAGCATTTAAGCTTTCATTTTCAATTTGAAATCGCTGCATTAATGTGGCAAATTCATTCAATTTCAACAGCGTTCCTGCATTCAAGGGTAATTGAAGTTCTTTAGCCCTCACAATGGTTTCAAAAAGGGGCAAATTATGTTGCTTTGAACCCACCACAAGTTTATCTACCGTGGTTTGACCAATTCCACGCGGTGGGTAATTAATCACTCGCTTTAAACTTTCTTCATCCTTAGGATTAACAAGCATCCGTAAATACGCTAGAATATCTTTAATCTCCTTTCGCTGATAAAAAGACAATCCCCCGTAAATTCGATAAGGAATATCACGTTTCCGTAATGCATCTTCCATGGCTCTAGATTGCGCATTGGTTCGATATAAAATGGCAAAATCTGCGTTTTTGCGTTGTTCTTGCATTTTAAAATCAAAAATGTTTGACGCCACATGACGTCCTTCTTCTGCATCTGTCGCTAAACGATTTACTTGTATCGATTCCCCTTGGGTATTCGATGTCCATACCACTTTATCAATTTTAGTTTTATTGTGGCTGATGATGGAATTTGCCGCATTGACAATGGTTTTAGTGGAACGATAATTTTGTTCCAAACGATATAATGCTACTGCATCATAATCCTTTTGAAAATTCAAGATGTTGTTGATATTTGCTCCACGAAAAGCATAAATACTCTGTGCGTCATCTCCCACCACACAAATATTCTGATAGCGGTCAGATAAAGCTCTTACAATCAAATACTGAGAATGATTGGTGTCTTGATACTCATCGACCAAAATATATCGAAATCGCTCTTGGTATTTGGCCAATACCTCAGGATAACGATTTAATAATTCATTCGTCCGAAGCAATAAATCATCAAAATCCATGGCGCCTGCCTTAAAACAGCGTTCAACATATTCTTTATAAATCGCTCCCATTTGAGGTCTCCTGGATAAGGCGTCGGACTCTTGCAAATCCGAATCATTGAAATAGGCTTTAACGGTAATTAAACTATTTTTAAAGGCAGAGATGCGGCTCCTTACTTGTTTGTATTTGTAAATATCCTTATCCAATCCCATTTCTTTGATTATAGAAGAAATCAGGCGATCAGAATCTTGGGTGTCATAGATAGTGAAATTGGAAGGAAATCCTAGTTTGTCTGCTTCTTGTCTTAAAATACGTGCAAAGACAGAGTGAAAAGTGCCCATCCACAGGTTTTTAGCTTCTCCCGCTCCCACCAATTCACCAATTCGAGCTTTCATTTCGCGTGCCGCTTTATTGGTAAAGGTTAAGGCTAGAATAGAAAAAGAATCTACCCCAGAAGCCATCAAATGGGCAATTCGATAGGTCAAAACACGGGTTTTTCCAGAACCTGCCCCTGCAATCACGATCAATGGACCTTCTTTGTGTAATACAGGCGCTCTTTGCGCTTCATTTAAAGTGTCTATATAAGCTTTTTCTGGATCTTCCATATCGACTTTAAAAGTAGGGATTTCCTTATTTTTAAATTCTTTTCATCGAATTAATTATAAACATCTATATTTAAAAAAAAATATACATTTTGAAACATCCTTTATCCTTTTTTACAGTTGGTTTTATTCTCTTTGCAACCCCTGGCTTTGCTCAAATTAACGATAGCCTATTTGATGCATTAGAATCTAAAGTAATGGAATGGAGGCATCACATTCATCAGAATCCCGAACTATCCAATCGAGAATTTAAAACCGCAGAATATGTAGCGGCTCATTTAAAAAGTTTGGGCATTAAAGTTGAAACAGGAGTAGCCCATACAGGAGTGGTAGGGATTTTAAAAGGGAAGCGTAAAGGAAAAGTTGTGGCTCTCCGGGCCGATATGGACGCCTTGCCTGTTCTCGAACGCAATGACCTCCCCTATAGATCAAAGGTCACTTCTGTTTTTAACGGACAAGAAACTGGAGTAATGCATGCCTGTGGTCACGATACTCATGTAGCTATTTTAATGGGAGTAGCCGAAATATTATCTCAAAACAGAGATTTTGCGGGTACTGTTAAATTCATTTTTCAACCCGCCGAAGAGGGTGCGCCTCCGGGAGAAGAGGGCGGAGCGAAGCTAATGGTAAAAGAAGGTGTCTTAGACAATCCCAAGGTGGATGCAATTTTTGGTTTGCACATTAATTCTGGCACCCATGTAGGAAAAATTTCTTACAAACCGGGAGGGATGATGGCGGCATCACAGCGTTTTGTGATCCATGTAAAAGGAAAACAAGCTCATGGTTCTACACCCTGGCAAAGCGTCGATCCAATTGTGGCAAGTGCTCAAATAATTAATGGATTACAAACCCTTATCAGTCGCGAATCCCAACTAACCAAAGAGGGGGCTGTTATTTCTGTAGGATCTATCCATTCAGGGATTCGTTTCAACATCATTCCTGAAAGCTTAGAAATGATCGGAACAATTCGGACGCTGGACAAAGACATGAAAGAACTGATCCGCAGACGAATGCTCGAAATGGTTCCCGCTATAGCCAAAGCTTACAGAGCTGAAGCTACAGTTCAAATAGAAGATGGAGCAGATATCACATTCAACAACTTGGCCTTGACCCAACAAATGATTCCAACCTTGCAAAAAGTAGCAGGGGAAGACAAAGTAATTGAAATAGATGCCATTACTGGAGCAGAAGATTTTTCCTATTTCCAAAATGAAGTCCCTGGTTTCTTTTTCTTTCTTGGAGGCACCCCCTTGGACATGAACGAGGCTGAAGCACCTTCACATCATACTCCCTCTTTTATGGTAGACGATGCGGGTATGAAATTAGGGTTAAAAGCGCTAACCCAATTAACACTTGACTTTTTTAAGGAGTAGCAGAAAGCTTCTTCGCATGCTCCCAACCCATTTGCCACCATTCTTCCATTTTTATTTTATTAAAAATTAGGGAGTTTGTCGTTAAAACTTTTGGAGTATAAAAGACACGAAGTATTGCATTATAATCTTCTGCGATTAACTTCCCAATATGCATATTTTGAATTTCAATTCGATCTGAAATAAATCCAAAAATACTTCCCAAGGCATCAAATACATTTCTGGCGTGCAAGCGATTGGTGTGTTGAAATTGAGTATCCAACAAAATAGCATCTACATGAGTTGCCCCTCTTCGTATAGCTTCTTCTATAGGAATGATACAACCTAAACCACCATCAGCATATTCACATCCATTTTTAACCACCAGAGTCATGAAAGGAACAAAATTACAAGAAATCCAAATCCAATCTAAAAACTCTTCATAACAACAATCTTTCAAACGCTTATATTCCACAGTATTTGCAGTTAGGTTAGAAACACAGACTATAATTTCTTTACTTGTTTCTTTTAAAGAAGTAAAATTTGATTCCGGAAACTCTTTGGAAAGTAACTTTCTAAGGTTATTGCTCTCTCCAAAAGTTTTTCTTCCTCGAATAAAGTTTTTAAGGACATTGAAATGATTTATTTTAATGCGCTCCTCCCCTTCTTTTTTTACGATCAGATAAGGACAGTTATCAAAAATACTTTTCTGATTGACACGTGTAAAAGCGCTTTTTATCTCTTTTATTTTATTCAAGGCTAAGTGTGAAACCAATAGACTGCCCGTAGAAGTCCCTAAGAAAAAATCATATTTTTGCTTTTCTTCTTCTATTAAATATTGGGATACTCCCCCTGCAAAAGCCCCCTTGCTTCCACCTCCAGAAATAACTAATGCTCTCATTTGATTATTATTTGGGATTACTATTCTAAATTTACACTCTTTCTTGTTCAAAAGTACTTGTTTTAAAGATAAATGGATTCAATGCAAACTGAAATAGCGTATTTAAAGGGGGTAGGTCCTGAACGTGCGCGTTTGCTAAAGGAAGAACTCAATATTAAAACCTTTCAAGATTTACTCCATTTTTTTCCGAACCGCTATATTGATCGCAGTCGATTTCACCCAATCAACCAGCTTCCCAACACCAATGCGGAAGTCCAGATCAAAGGAGTGATCACTTCTATTGAGTGTGTTCAACAAAAAAGAGGAAAGCGGATGGTCGCTCATTTTCAAGACGAAACAGGGAGCATGCAATTGGTTTGGTTTCGTGGCTATCAATGGCTGAGAGATAGTATGCGATTGAATCAACCTTATGTTATTTTTGGTCGGATTAACTGGTTCAAGGGTCAGGCAAGTATGCCCCACCCTGAAATGGAATTGGAACATGTTTTTCAACAAGGAGTGAAAGCTGCTTTTTATCCGATTTATCCTTCCTCTGAAAAATTAATCAATAAAGGGGTGTCACAAAGGGTCATTCAAAAATTAGTTGCTAGCCTTCTACAAAATAAAGAGGCTGTGTTTTCTGAAACTTTACCTCAATATTTATTAGACCACTTTAAGCTGATTTCAAAAAAAGAGGCACTACATCAAGTACATTATCCTTCTACACAAAATTTACTTTCAAGAGCGCAAATGCGTTTGAAATTTGAAGAGTTTTTTTATATGCAATTGCAATTGATTTTAAAAAATCATCAACGAAAGCAGAAGATAAAAGGACATGTATTTGCAGCAGTAGGATCAGTTTTTAGAAACTTTTTTGAGAATCACCTCCCTTTTACGCTTACCGAAGCCCAAAAACGAGTTGTGAAAGAAATCCGAACTGATTTGGGAACGGGACGACAAATGAATAGGTTATTACAAGGCGATGTAGGTTCTGGAAAAACAATTGTTGCTCTATTATCGATGTTAATTGCCATTGACAATGGTTTTCAGGCAACCTTAGTTGCTCCAACGGAAATCCTAGCACAACAACACTATCAGTCCTTAAAAGCACTTCTGGAAGGGACAGGGGTTCAATGTGATTTGCTTACAGGTAGTAGCTCAAAAAAGGAACGCATTGTTTTACATCAAGCTTTAGAATCTGGAACGCTTTCCATCTTAGTTGGAACTCATGCTGTTTTTGAAGAAAAAGTACAGTTTCACAATTTAGGTTTAGCCATAATTGATGAACAACATCGTTTTGGTGTTGCTCAGCGTGCCAAATTATGGCAAAAAAATGACATTCCTCCCCATGTTTTAGTGATGACTGCAACTCCAATACCAAGAACCTTAGCCATGAGCATCTATGGTGATTTAGACATTTCTATTATAGACACCTTACCGCCTGGAAGAAAACCAATTAAAACATTACATCGCTTTGACAACAATAGGCTTGCTGTTTTTGGCTTTGTTAAAGATCAAATTGAATTGGGACGTCAGGTGTATATCGTGTATCCATTGATCCAAGAATCTGAAACTTTAGATTATAAAGATCTAATGGATGGTTATGAAAGTATCTCACGAAGTTTCCCTCCTCCAAAGCATCAAATCAGTATTGTTCATGGAAAAATGAAATCAGAGGATAAAGCCTATGAAATGGAACGCTTTGTTCAGGGTAAAACACAAATCATGGTAGCAACTACTGTAATCGAAGTGGGAGTAAATGTTCCAAATGCATCGGTTATGATTATAGAAAGTGCAGAGCGTTTTGGCTTATCTCAACTGCATCAGCTTCGTGGACGCGTAGGAAGAGGTTCGGATCAAAGTTATTGCATCTTAATGAGTGGATCAAAACTTTCAGAGGAAGGGAAAACACGCTTACAAACTATGGTTAAAAGTAATGACGGTTTTGAAATTGCAGAAGTTGATTTACGCCTTCGAGGACCTGGAAACTTAATGGGAACTCAACAAAGCGGGGTGTTACAACTCAAAATTGCTGATGTAATTAAAGATCCCGAATTATTAAAAGCGGCACGCGATACGGCGCAGCAAATCATTAAAAAAGATGCAGCATTTAACAACAAGGATCATCAAGTGATTAAGCGTACACTTTCTGCATTGCGATTTGATTCTAATATTTGGAATTTCATAAGTTAAAAATGGCCAAAGAGATTCTTATATTTGCATTTATAAATTGAAAAGACACATTCATTGAAAATATCCTATAACTGGTTACAGCAATTTCTTAAAATAGATCTTCCGATTGAGGAAATCTCCGTTCTCCTCACTGATTTAGGTCTCGAGGTAGAAGGAACGCAACATTTTGAAAGCATTAAAGGGGGGTTAAAAGGAGTAATCGTAGGTGAGGTGATTTCCTGCGAACAGCATCCCAATGCAGATCGGCTTAAAAAAACGGAAGTTCATCTAGGGAATAACGAAATTGTTCCCATTGTTTGTGGAGCACCCAATGTAGCAAAAGGTCAAAAAGTACTTGTTGCCACCGTGGGAACTACCCTTTCCATGCAAGATGGAAACTCTTTAAAAATCAGCAAAAGTAAAATTCGTGGTGAAGTAAGCATGGGAATGATTTGTGCTGAAGATGAATTAGGTTTGGGAGAAAGCCATGCGGGTATTATGGTACTAGATGAAACACTCCAACCAGGTACAGCAGCGGCTAGTTTATTTGAATTAGAAGAAGATTATGTATTTGAAATTGGTTTAACCCCTAATCGAGCTGATGCGATGAGTCATATGGGAGTCGCACGAGATTTAAAAGCGATTTGTATGTTGAAAAACATCCCGTTTGAATGGGCGTTTCCCGAAACTTCTTCTTTTCATGTGGATAACAATCAAAAAGTCATTAAAGTTGATGTACAAGATAGTGCCAAATGCAGCCAATATTATGGTCTTACTCTTTCAGGTATTAGGGTAGCCCCCTCACCTACATGGCTCCAAAACCGACTGAAAGCCATTGGCATCGGGCCAAAAAATAATGTAGTAGACATTACTAATTATGTATTACACGAACTGGGGCAGCCGCTTCATGCTTTTGATGCCGATAAAATAGAAAAGGAAATCGTTGTCAAAACCTGTTCCAATAAAACCGCTTTTACCACTTTAGACGGAACTGTAAGGGAATTAGTGGAGGAGGATTTAATGATATGTGATACTGAAAAACCACTTTGTATTGCAGGTATTTTTGGAGGTCTTGATTCTGGTGTTTCTGAGGAAACAACTTCAGTCTTTTTAGAAAGCGCCTATTTTGATCCAGTAAGTATCCGGAAAACTGCAAAACGTCATGCCTTAAACACAGATGCTTCATTTCGTTTTGAACGTGGTATTGATCCGGAAATCGGAATTATCGCCTTGAAACGTGCTGCAATCCTGATTAAAAAAATAGCCGGAGGAGAGATAACCAGTGATCTTCAAGATTTTGCCAAACCCTTGGATAAACCCAATCAAATTTTCTTGAGTTTTGACGTGTTAGAGCAAACTATTGGTCAACCTATTGAGCAAAAGGATTTAACCACAATCTTAAATGCACTTGAAATTAACATAAATAATGTATCAGAAACTGGAATTGGCATGACCATTCCCAGGTATCGTGTCGATGTTACCCGACCCGCAGATATTATTGAAGAAATACTAAGAGTTTATGGGTATAATAACCTAGAAGACAAACCCTTACGGTACGAAGCAAATCCACCCTACAACTGGAAAGATTCTTATAAATTAGAAGCTACAATCGCTCAAAAACTGACAGGACACGGATATATGGAGATCATGAACAACTCCTTAACTTCTCCTGAGTATGGCGCTGATTTTCACGACCCTGTTACTTTGGTAAATCCACTGGGAAAAGAATTGGCATTACTGCGTCAATCCCTACTATACAATGCACTAGAAGTAGTGTCATTTAATTTGAACAGACAAAATAAAAACTTAAAGCTTTTTGAATTTGGATCTATCTATGGTAAAAAGAATGAGGCCTTTGTTGAAGCAAAACGCCTGAGTATTGTCTTGGTGGGAGATGCTTTAGAGTCAAACTGGGATCTGAACAAAGCTCCTAGTAATTTCTTTTATGGAAAAGGAGTTATTCAAGATATGTTTGCGAGTGTGGGTATTGCTGATATCGAATGGACAGAACAGCAGCATCCTCACTTTGATGAAGCTTTCCAAATTACTTATCGCAAAAAGAATTTGGGTATATACGGTTTGGTTTCAAAAGCATTAGGCAATTCCTTTGGCATCGATCAAGAGGTTTATTTAGCTGAATTGAATTGGGAAGACTTTATGGAAAAGGCTTATAATCAACCCCTACGATATGAAGAAGTTTCAAAATTTCCTCATGTCCGAAGAGATTTTGCCCTTTTATTAGAAAATGCAATTCATTTTGATGCGCTCAAAGAAACAGCCTTAAAAACCGATCGTAAAATCCTTAAAGAGGTTCGTTTGTTTGATGTATATGAAGGTAAAAATCTAGAAAAGGGTAAGAAATCCTATGGTTTAAGCTTTACATTTCAAGATAAAAACAAGACATTAACCGATAAACAGGTAGATAAAGTAATGGATAAATTGAAACAAAATTTCGAAAAGGAGTACGGTGCACAACTGCGCTAATAACTTATTTTAGTTGAGGTTTTAAAAAGCTATATTTTATTACTATTTTTGTGTTAAATGAGAAGGAATTATGAAGTTGAATGTACTACCCAGAACAAATGTTAAACTTGCTCTAGATAAAGTTAGAGCCAATGAACTCACAGATAAAGAGCAGGAAATTGCTTTAAAGTCTCTGTATCAGTCTTTTGAAATACGAACGACTAACGCCTTTAAGTTCGATTTATTGGATCATAAGAAAATCTATCACCTTGATCAAATTAAAAAGGTGAGCATCAATTATCGTCTTCGTTTTTTAGACTTGAAGTATTTCAAAAATAAACTTCCAGATGCTGCACATCAAGATATTCAACATCTAGAGGCAATGCATGAAACCAAATTAAGTGGATTTAAAATCATGGCACCTTCTGCACTTTTTCGACTTGAAAAAGCGGATGATCCCCTTCTTTTCGCTCCCCTTGGGAATGATTATTATTATTTAATCCACAAATGGGGAAACGACCTCCATCCCTTGCGAAGAATTATGATGTGGCCATTTAAAAATATTTGGAATCTACTGGCATTGGTATTAGCCATAAGTTGTATTGCTACGGAAATAATGCCCATGAACTTATTTACCAAATCTCCCGATGCAACAACCTATTGGATGCTCTTATTCTTTAACTTTAAAGCTATTGCCTCCATTGTTTTGTTTTATGGTTTTGCATCAGGTAAAAACTTTAATCCAGCGATTTGGAACAATAAATACAATAAAGCTTAAAATCTATTTTTATGTCCCTCAAATACATTAAAATCTTTTTAGGTCCTCCCGTACAAGTAATCAACCTTTGCAATACGCTGGAAGAAGTCTCCATTGTTCCCGTGATCAAAGATCGTGCAGAATCGGCAAGATTGGCTGGATTTGGATCATTTTCCTCTGACCAAGAGGTTTGGATTCATCCCGATGAAGAAAAACAAGCTAAGGAAATTTTAGAAAGCCTCCACCTTTAGAATAAGTTTTATTACTTTTAGCTCCAAACTAACGAATTTAACTTATCATGCAATTTATCATCTTTATTGCTTTCACTGTTCTTGTGGGGGTTATTGCTTATCTCGCTACACGAAACACTAACGAAAACACTGAGGACGGCTATTTTCTTGGTGGAAGAAGCCTCACTGCCCCTGTGATCGCAAGCTCCTTACTATTAACCAATTTATCAACAGAACAACTTGTCGGTCTGAATGGATCCGCATTCAATGAAGGTATTGTGGTAATGGCATGGGAAACATTGGCAGCTATTGCCATGGTCATCACGGCTGTAGTGTTACTGCCTAGATACCTTAAGGGAGGTCTAACAACCATTCCGCAGTTTCTGGAAAGACGTTATGACACTGCCACTAAATCAATTACTTCAGGACTCTTTTTATCTGGCTATGTAGTGGTATTACTTCCTATCGTTTTGTATTCGGGTGCTATTGCTCTTATTGGAATGTTTGATCTCACAACTCTTTTTGACTTAGGCGAAACGAGTACCTTAATCATAACCGTTTGGTCAATTGGAATCATCGGATCGGTTTATGCAATTTTCGGAGGTCTCAAAGCTGTTGCCGTTTCTGATACAGTTAATGCAATTGGCTTACTCATTGGGGGAATTATGATCCCTATTTTCGGATTGATCTTTATTGGTGATGGAAGTCTAATGAATGGTATAGAAGCACTTTATGCTCATGAGCCCACTAAATTTAAAGCAATGGGAGGTTCAGATTCTGCAATCCCCTTTAGCACTCTATTTACCGGTATGGTTTTGGTTCAGTTATTTTATTGGGGAACCAACCAGGCTATTATTCAGAGAGCCCTGGGAGCTAAAAATTTAATTGAAGGACAAAAAGGTCTAATCTTAGCTGCTTTTGTAAAGATATTAGGGCCACTAATCGTAGTACTTCCTGGGATAATTGCCTATTATATTTTTGGTGGACAACTCGATGCGAGCCAAGCAGATTTGTCTTATGGTTTATTGGTGAATAAAGTTTTACCACCTGTCTTACTTGGTTTTTTTGCTGCTGTCCTTTTTGGTGCCATATTGAGTTCTTTTAACTCTGCCTTGAATAGCTCTGTCACCCTTTTTGGACTGGATATTTATAAACAATATATCAAGAAAAATGCAAATGAAAAGGAAGTTGTGCGTGCAGGAAAAATGTTTGGAATTGGTTTAGCATTACTCTCCATGATTATCGCACCGAGTATTGCGAATGCCCCCGATGGTCTATTTGGTTATCTTCAAGAAATCAACGGATGCTATACTATTCCTATTTTGACCATTATTCTTGTGGGCTATTTGACTAAATACGTTCCTGCTTTTGCCGCTAAAGTAGCAATGGCTATTGGAGTTGTTATGTATTCAATCAGCCAATTTGTACTCAAGGGATATGTAATTTCAAATGGTGGAGAATATCCCCATTACCTTCATATTATGGCAATTATTTTCTTGTTTAATATCGGGGTCATGCTTCTCATTGGAAAGTTGAGACCTCGTGAAGTAGCTTATGTACAAAACTATACAGAACAAGTAGATATTACTACATGGAAGCCGGTTAGAACGTATGGAATTATCATTACGATCATTGTCATTAGCACTTACTTTATTTTCACTTAAGAAATAATTTATAAAGCCAAACCACCTAACGTTTTTCACGACCCCATTCATTTCAAATCAAAAAAACCCGTTGAGGTAAAATGACGCATTTGGGTTTTACCCTATACATCAATTTAAAGGGTTTGGAATCAAAAGAATCGCCATCCAGCACCGGAGAGTAGGTTAGAGCGAGTGAGGAAATAAATCCTTGAAAATCTAACTGATGGGCTTACTACCCCAACATCTTCTCCCGTAATTCTTTGATTTTTGGATCGGTCATATATTCATCAAAGCTAGAATGACGATCAATAATTCCTTTGGGAGTCAGTTCTACAATTCGTGTTCCCAAGGTCTGTGCAAAAGCATGGTCACTTGTACTACAAAGGAGCGTACCTTTAAAATTATTGAGCGAGTTGTTAAAGGCGGTAATGGACTCCAAATCTAGGTGATTAGTCGGCTCTTCCAACAGCAATACATTGGCACGTTCCATCATCATTTTAGAGAGCATACAGCGCACTTTTTCTCCTCCAGAAAGGACGTTTGACTTTTTTAAGGCTTCTTCCCCACTGAAAAGCATTTTCCCAAGAAAACCTCGAAGAAAAACTTCTTCTCGTTCTTCCTCTGTTTTGGCATACTGTCGGAGCCAATCTACTAAACTCATAGGGTTTTCAAAAAAGTGATCGTGATCTACAGGAAGATAGGCTTGGGAGGTTGTTATCCCCCAATCAAAACTTCCAGTATCTGCTTTACGTTCCCCCATTAAAATTTCGTAAAAGGCAGAGAGTGCTCGAGTGTCTTTAGCATAAACAATAACCTTATCGCCTTTAGCCAAATTCAAATGAACTTCCTTAAACAGCGTAACTCCATCAATAGAGGCTGATAGATTTTCAATATTTAGAATTTGATCTCCCGCTTCTCTCTCTTGATCAAAAATAATTGCAGGATAACGCCGACTAGATGGCTTGATTTCTTCAATATCTAATTTATCGATCATCTTTTTTCGTGAAGTTGCTTGCTTCGACTTAGCAACATTGGCAGAAAAACGAGCAATAAACTCTTGCAATTCTTTTTTCTTTTCTTCCGATTTTTTGTTTTGCTGAGCTCGTTGTCGTGCCGCCAGCTGAGAAGATTCATACCAAAAGGTGTAATTTCCTGAAAAATGATTTATTTTTCCAAAATCAATATCGGAAATATGGGTGCATACTGCATCTAAGAAATGTCGGTCGTGAGACACTACTATAACCGTATTATCATAATTGGCTAAAAAGTTTTCTAACCACATAATGGTATCATAATCAAGATCGTTCGTCGGCTCATCCATGATCAACACATCGGGATTGCCAAACAAAGCTTGGGCCAACAGAACACGAACCTTTTGCTTTCCGTCTAATTCACTCATTAATGAATAATGTAACGCTTCTGGAATTTCTAGGTTAGAAAGCAGGGCAGCCGCTTCACTATCGGCATTCCAGCCATTCATTTCCTCAAACTGAATTTGCAATTCCCCTACTCGATCCCCATCGGCATCGGAAAAATCTTCTTTGGCATAGAGCGCATCCATTTCAGCCTTTACCTTAAAAAGGGATGTGTTCCCCTTTAAAACTGTTTCTAAAACAGGACTTTCGTCATAGGCATTGTGGTTTTGCTCCAATACTGAGAGACGTTTTCCAGGCTCCAGATGAACATTCCCTGAATTTGCATCTTGTTTTCCTGCAATGATTTTCAAAAAGGTAGACTTACCAGCACCGTTGGCACCAATGATACCATAACAATTTCCTGAAGTAAAGGTAGTATTGACTTCATCAAATAAAATACGTTTTCCAAATTGAACCGAAAGGTTTGAAACCGACAACATAGCAATTGATTTTAAAAATGCAAACTTACACAAATCCTTGGCAGACTTCCCTATTTTTTTAACTTCAAGCTAAGATTTTTTAATCGTTTAAAATGTTATTTTTGACTTGTGAATCGAATAACCCTTTTTAGTACTGTCCTTTTCTTGCTCTGCATTGGGTGTCAATCCGAACCCTATGTGCGGAGTGGCATTTTCTTTGGTGGACAAATTGTCAATCCCTCTTCCCGAGAAGTAACGCTTTATCAGGGAAATAGAGTTATTGAAACGTTGGAATTAGATAAGAGCCTACGTTTTCAAAAGAAATTCGATTCCCTTACAAGTGGCATTTATAAAGTAGAGCATCTTCCTGAGTTTCAAACGGTTTTATTGGAAGAAAAAGACAGTCTTTGGGTACGTATTAATGCATCTGCTTTCGATGAATCTATTGTTTTTTCTGGAGTTGGTGCCTCAAAAAATAATTTTTTAATGGAGTTGATTTTAAAACAAAAATCAGAATCCAACTACCTTTCCTCCAAATACGCAAGCAATAGCAACACCTTTAATTCCATTTTAGACTCTTTGCTTTTAGAAAAGAAGCAATTATGGATTCAAATGGATTCGGTAAACACACTCTCTCCTATTGCTCAAAAAGTTACTCAAGCCGCCTACATCTATCATTATGCCAATATTCGCGAGCGCTATGCCTTGCTAAGAGGCTCCAACTGGACAGCCGAAGAAAACAATCTCTTTTTTGACTACCGTACCTTTTTAAATTATGGGGACAATGATTTAGCTTTTTTCGATCCGTACATCAACTACATTTTAAATTTCATCAGTCAAAAAGCTCTAGACAAAGGCAGTTCTTACCTTAAACAAAAACAAACTACACCCTATAATATAGAACGCTTAAAGGTATTGGATCAAGAAGTAAAAGGTTCGCTATTGCGAAATAATTTGGCACGTGCCATCGCCTTTGAAGAAGTTCTAACCTTCGAAAACCACGGGCAACACGAACGCTTTTTGCAATACTATGCGACGGTAAACAGCTCACCTGTCTATCTTGCCGAAGTTTTGGCGCTTCACGCCAATATCAGTAATATGGGAGCAAACCAAGCTTTGCCTGAAATAGCATTACAAAACGTAAAGCGGGAAACGATAAGTAGCAATGAGCTCTTAAACAACAAAACGACGGTAATTTATTTTTGGTCTCAAACGCAAATGAATCATTATAAAAACACCTTAGAACTTGTAAAAGATTTTCAAAAACGCTTTCCCAACATTCGTTTTGTTGGAATTTGTATTCAGCCCTTTAACAGTATGGTAGATCAAGTTCAAAAAATGATGGAAATCAATATTGATGATCAATTTTCCCTAGTCGATTTTGAAAAAGCAGGCGAAGCCTGGGTGCTTACCCTTCTCAATAAGGCTATTATTCTCAATCCCGAAGGACTTATTCTTGAAGGTTTTGGGAATTTCTCTGATGCTACATTTGAAAAGACCTTGACAGAACTTCAATAACAAATATAGAAGAGGAAAAGAAAACACCATTAATTAAGCAATAAAAAAAGGCACTCTAAATAGAATGCCTTTTGAGGCGATGAAAAGGGATGACTTGTATTATTAGTTTCCTTTTGAATAATCTTCTAAAAACTTGGCCAGTCCAATATCCGTTAAAGGATGATTTAAAAGTCCTTTGATCGATGAAAGTGGGCCTGTCATCACATCGGCACCAATTTTGGCACATTCTATCACGTGCATGGTGTGGCGCACGGAAGCAGCAAGAATTTGAGTTTCAAAACCATAGTTGTCATATATCTCACGAATCTCCTGAATCAGGTTTAATCCATCCGTAGAGATATCGTCCAAGCGGCCGATAAACGGAGACATATAAGTGGCGCCCGCCTTGGCAGCTAACAAAGCTTGTCCTGGAGAAAAAATTAAGGTACAATTGGTTTTGATCCCTTCATCAGAAAAATATTTTAATGCTTTTACGCCATCCTCAATCATTGGAATTTTCACCACAATTTGAGGGTGTAGGGCAGCAAGGGCTTTCCCTTCTCTTACCATTCCGTCAAAATCTACAGAAATCACTTCCGCAGACACATCTCCGTCTACAATATTACAGATGTCCACATAGTGTTGGATGATGTTCTTCTCCCCTGTAATGCCCTCTTTAGCCATCAGGGAAGGGTTGGTGGTTACGCCGTCTAAAACGCCAAGCGCTTGCGCTTCTCTAATTTGGTCTAAATTGGCAGTATCAATAAAAAATTTCATAGAAAAGGATTAAAGTTTATAATGATTCATAATTAGTTTTTCAAATATACGACTGGGGAGAATGCTTTTTAAGGTTTTGGATAACTTTTGCATAAAAGGCCCCACCTGATAATGCACTTTGGGGTTTCCCTTTTCAATTATGTTTGCAATCGCTATGGCTATTTCTTGTGGAGGATTGCCTTCTTCCACATGTTCATCCATGGTATCTAAACTCGCTTGATATATTTTTTGATAGGGAGAGTTTTCCACTACGGGGGCATGATAGCGTCGGGAAGCAATATCCGTTGCGTAATCTCCAGGAGCCAAAGTACACACCTCAATTCCAAAAGATTTGACTTCCATTCGAAGGCTTTCGGTCATGATCGACAAGGCACTTTTGGAAGCGGAATACACCCCTCTGAAAGGCAATCCCATAATTCCTGCAATAGAAGTTACATTGATAATCAATCCATCTTTTTGTTGACGCATCTGTGGAATCACCGCCTGTGCCATTTGTAGGGGACCAAAACAATTGGTTGCAAAATTAGCCGCTACCGCATCGCCACTAATTTCCTCCATGGGTCCTGTAATTCCTACTCCTGCATTATTGACTAAGACATCAAGTCGGTCGGTTTCTTTTAAAACTTCAGTAACACAGTTTGTGATCGAATTTGAATCTGTAATTTCCAATTGAAGTAGCGGAAAGGGTAAAGGATCGCTATACCGACTGGGGTTTCTACTGGTTCCAAAAACATGAAATCCTTGCTCATGAAGGTATAAAGCGGTAGCAAGGCCTAAACCTGATGAAGCACCAGTGATCAATACTACTTTTTTCATGTTTCCTATTTTGATATTTGAATGCTGGGTCAGTAAGCAAAAAAATAAAAAAAGGGCAAGCGACCCACATCACACCGCTACGACCATCTACCCTTGCTGCGTTCCCGCCCTGGGGGATTCAACAGGAGCTGGTTGTGTAGGACTTGCCCGGCACAAATATAAGCCCTTCATCTGATTTCAACAATCATTTTAATTGCTTAATTTCGTGCTTTGCGATCTTTAATTAAATTCAATTGCTTTATCCCATGAAAATCTTTATTTCTTTACTTTCAGCCCTTGTTTTACTCAAATGTGGTGGCCCAAGCACATCGAATTTTAAAATCGCCACGGGCATGAAAGCTGATAAAGCAAAATGGGGCGATACCCTTCAGCTAAAAATCAAAAACAATACCTCCGAAAAAGTAAGCTACTTTTTAAACAATACCCCCATCACATCCAATCATGTACTCACGAATGAACCTTTGGGAGATCAGCTGCTTAAAGCCGTTATTAGCTCAGGGGAAAGCACACATGAAGTAGAAAAGACCTTGAGGATTTTAGCCACTACCCCTCCTCTGCTTTACACTTATGAAATCTTAAACACCTATCCTCACGACAAAACGGCCTATACCCAAGGCTTGGAGTTTAGTGACGAAACACTCTATGAAAGCACCGGATTGAATGGAAAATCCACTCTTCGTACTGTTAATTATAAAACAGGAGCGATCATGGAAAACAAACCCCTTGATGAGGCTTATTTTGGAGAAGGTTTGACCTTGCTCAACGAACAGATCATACAACTTACATGGAAAGCACAAAAAGGTTTTGTATATGATAAAGCAAGTTTAGCCATGAAAAAATCCTTCCCCTATCAAGAAAGTAAAGAAGGTTGGGGCTTGTGCAATGACGGGCAATATCTCTTCAAATCAGACGGAACCAACCGCATTTGGGTCTTGGATCCAAATACCTATGAAGAGCTCAAAAGCATTCAAGTCATGACCCATAAATCGCCTGTAAAAAACATCAATGAGCTGGAATGGGTTGAGGGTAAAATTTATGCCAATACCTACCAGTTTGAAAAAGAAGTAAGTGTCATCATTGATCCGATTAGTGGCGCAGTGGAAGGCGTAATTGATTTTTCAGGCTTAAAAGAACAAGTGGAACAACATGCTCAACTCAATGTATTGAATGGAATTGCCTATCATAAAAAAAGAAAGACTTTTTTTATTACGGGAAAAAACTGGAGTAAACTTTTTGAAGTACGTATTCTTCCCAAAAAATGAGTAAAACCTATCAATACGACCTTCAAGTAAAGAAAGAACACCTCGATGCGTTGGAGCATGTCAACAATGTCCAATACCTCCAGTGGGTGCAAGAAATTGCAGGGGCACATTGGGAAGCATTGACTAAAAACAAAACCGATTCCTATGGGATTTGGGTAGTGAGAAGCCATAAAATTGACTACAAACGTCCTGCGAAACAAAACGATTGGTTAACCCTCAAAACACATGTTGCCCTCACCCAAGGGTTTCTATCCCAAAGGATCGTCAAGATTTATTTTAAAGATACTCCCACTCTCGTTGCACTCTGTACCACCCAATGGTGCTACCTGGATACCAGCACCCAAAAACTCCTCCGAATTCCTAATGAAATTCAGCGTTTGTTTTCCTAGCTGTTTTCTTAACGAATTTTATTTAAGTCCCTCTTTAGGGATGCTTTTCTTTTTTTTGTAACTTCGAATCACACCCCATTTCTATACCCCAATATCATGACCCAACGGCTCATATCCTCATTTCACTCCTTCCTTATTCGTATCACGTATTTTTCGGAAAAGAGTATCAATATCTCTCTTAGGCAGGGGCGATTGGGTCAAGATAGTATTAAAACTAAAGTAATATTTAGTCAGGTCTCTACACGAGAAATGGGAAAAATAAAAACACCTTGGATGATTTTTTTAAAAAATAGAAGTTTAACAATTCATGCTAATTTGGGAAGTATTGTTGAACAAAAATGAAAATATAATGGATAAACACACCTAAGGTGGATATATACACTAGTTAGCACACATTTAAGAAAAACAGAACTAAAATTGAAAAAAGACTACATATTTAAATCTAAAAGACTCGGATTTCGCAATTGGACTAAAAACGATTTGAACGAATTTGCAAAACTCAATGCGGATTTGGAAGTGATGGAACATTTCCCCAAAACTTTGACAGAAAAAGAATCAGCGGAATTAATTGAGTGTTTTCAAAAACATTTTAAAAATAACGGATATACTTATTTCGCGACAGAAACTTTGGAAAATAAAGAATTAATCGGATTTATTGGTTTGGCATTTCAAGAGTATAAAACTGAATTTACACCTGCAGTTGATATGGGTTGGCGACTGAAAAAAAATATTTGGAGAAATGGATTTGCAACTGAAGGAGCAAAGAAATGTCTGGAGTTTGGATTTAACGAACTGAATTTGGAAAAAGTCATCGCTACATGCACAGAGCAAAATTCCAAATCTGAAAATGTGATGAAAAAAATCGGAATGGAAAAAATTGGAGAATTTAAGCATCCAGAATTGAAAGAATATCCCTAATACGAAAAATGTATTTGTTATGAAATTAATAAAAACGTTTGGTAACAATGGCTCATACGCAATGTTTTTGCCGCAGTTACAACACAAAAAACACTAGGCATAGCCTAATCGTTAACTGTTATTGAATAGAACCATTCGACCATGCGTAAAATTATCTTATTATTAATCCTTTTTAAAACTTTAACCTCAGTTGCTCAAAACAATCAAATTTGGTATGCATTTTGGGACGAGGATGCAACTCATATAGGATTTAAGGATCTAAAGGGTGAAATAAAAATCGAACCCAACCGTATCGGTTTTACGATGGCACGGAAATTTGATAAAATAATGGCTGTCATTGAAGATGATAATGGTGTTTATAAGAACTATTATTTGACAAAAAGTGGCAAAAAAGTTGGTGTCGATAGTCTTTATATTCAGGATAATACGGCTGATTGTGAAAGCGAAGGATTTATAAGATTTAAAGACAACAAAACTGAAATGGTAGGAATGTTTAACCAAAACGGTGAAATTGCTATACCTGCTCAATACAACACTTTGGCTCAGTGCAAACTTGAAGGTTTATCGGTTTCTACTGCCCTACTTGCCAAATACTAATCGTTGGCTACCATAAATGAACAGAAATGGGATATCACATAGTAAACATAAAAAAAAATGAGATTGAGCATAAGTATGTTGAAAAAATGCTAGAAATTGCCTATTTAAATAATATTTCTGACGATACAATAATTTATCAAGGCGAAAAGCAATGGAATCCAGTACGTGTAGGCAATGAATCTCGTTACAGAAATTACTCAAAAGATTGGTTTCGAGCGGGAATAAAAGCACAAGAATTGTTCAAGAAACAGGCCAAGAAAGAAAATTTAGTACTTGAAGAGCTTTTTCAAGATGAAAGTAGCTTTCAACAATATTTAATAACAGAGAAGTATATCGCAATTAAGCGTGGGGATTTTTTAGTGCGAAACTATGGAAATATCGAAATTGATGTAAAGTGCAGAGGATTTTATAAAGATAATCAGAAAAATATAGTTTTCAACTTTAAGTGTGAGGATGTCCAAAGACATTTAAATATGCAAACCCTTACTAAAACACCTATTGTTATCGCTGTTTACAAAAGAAGTGGAGATAGAGTAATTGAAGAAACTCCACATTTTTTTTCAATAAGTGGGACAGATTTTTCTGAGTTTCATAAAGTATATGTAAAAACTGAGAATACAGGGTATTGTTATCAAATTCTTCTAAACAAAACAGAGCAAAATTTTGATTTTATTAAAAAGAACCATAAGCTATATAAATCATATTTGGTTGAAGAGATTAGAAAAAAACATAGGAATGCATATAAAAAGTGGACAAAAGAAGAAGATAATAATTTAGAACTTCATTTTTGTGAAAAGAAACCTATTGATGAACTTTGCTCAATATTTGGGAGAAACAAGGGAGCTATCAAATCGAGAATTGAAAAATTGGAATTAAAACTAAAATACGGTAGGTGACAGTGTGCATAGTGCATACCCTAGGGATAAATACCATATACTGGTCCCTTAGCTTTTATTCTAAAGAGCTAATAACCCCTCTAAATTCTTTGTTTAACTTCTCATTTAGTTATATTTAAAAACAAAAGAAAATAATGAACTATTATATCTACTTATTTTTTCTTATCGGATCGCTTTTAAGGGTAAATCATCAGGCAATTGCACAAACAACTGAATCCGAAACAGAACCGTTTCAAAATCGAATAGTGGATTCCCTATTCTCTAAAACTTTAAATGAAAGCCATGATTTTTGGGTAAGATTACCCGAAAATTTTCAGCCAGATAATGATGAAAAATATGCCGTGATTTATCTAATGGATGGATTTTCACTAGAAAGTACTTTGGAGGCTGTTTATGGAAATTATTGGGGGCATTACCTCCCACATATGATACTTGTTGGAATTTCTAATCGCAGCAACCGAATAAGAGATTTAACTACTTCACAGATAAAAATGAGACGCGGTAGTGCAATGAACGACGAAACGGGAGGTGCGGAAGCTTTTACTATATTTATGGAGAAGGAACTCATTCCATATATTGATAGTAAGTATCCAACCCTGCCCTATCGGACCTTAATTGGGCATTCTTATGCCGGTTTGTTTACTATAAATATGTTGGTAAATCATAAACACCTCTTTCAAAACTATATCGCCATAGATCCAAGTTTGTATTGGGACGACCAAAAATTATTGAAGGAGGCAAAAGAAAAGCTGAGTACACAAAGTTATGACGACAAATCCCTTTATGTGTCTTTAGCAGCAGAGCAGCTTCATATGTGGAATGAAGAAATAACCCTGGAGAATATTATGGATGACTCTACAGAATTTACTTTGTTTGCACGTTCAATCATTGAGTTTTCAAATTATACTAAATCTCAAAAACAAAATGGATTACATTTTTCATGGAAGGTTTACAATGAAGATTTACATGGTACAGTTCCGTTACCCTCAATAAGAGATGGGCTAATATTTCTTTTTGAATGGTATCAGTTTAAATCTCCACAAAAATATAATAATCCAGAAACCCCTTTAGAAGGATTGATTTCGCTATTGAAGGAGCAGGAACAAATCTATACCGAACATTTTGGTGTTCCCACTGCACCAATGATAGATGAAATGTTAAATGGCTATGGCTACATGAATATGGAAATGGGACAACCTAAGAAGGCGTTCATATTTTTTGAAATGAATATTAAGTATAATCCAACAAGTGCAAATGCTTATGATTCGATGGCTGAGTATTATGAATCTCAAAACGACAAAGAGAATGCTTTAAAATACTTAAACAAGGCCTACGAAATTAGTGGTGACGATTACTATAAAGAAAGAATTGAAGCTCTAAATAAAAAATAACGAAAGGCTAACAATGTATATAAGCCATACCCTTC